>NZ_JBXEJO010000101.1:0-27750 GCF_056837965.1 Bradyrhizobium ferriligni | reverse complement strand
ACCCAGATTCGTCCCCACCCGGATTGCCCCACGAGCCGAGACCAGATGCCGAGAAATCCCACCGTCGTCCGTACCGTCCCCGCCCTTCGTCGCGCCGTCGACGCCCTGCGCGCCAAGAAGGCCACCGTCGCGCTGGTCCCAACCATGGGAGCGCTCCATGACGGCCATGTGTCGCTAGTGCGCCTCGCCAAGCGCCGCGCCAAGCGGGTCGTCGTCTCGATCTTCGTCAACCCGACCCAGTTCGCGCCGACCGAAGATTTCGGCTCCTATCCGCGCACCTGGAAAGCCGACGTCGCCAAGCTCGCCGCCGAGGGCGTCGACCTGATCTGGCACCCCGAGGTGAAGGCGATGTACCCGGACGGCTTCGCCACCAGGATCGTGCCGGAGGGGCCGGCCACCGCCGGGCTCGAGGATCGCTTCCGGCCGCATTTCTTCGGCGGCGTCGCCACCGTGGTCGGCAAGCTCTTCACTCAGGTCCGGCCCGACCTCGCGATCTTCGGCGAGAAGGACTTTCAGCAGCTCCGGGTCGTCACCCAGATGGCCGCGGACCTCGACCTCGGCGTTAAGGTGATCGGATCCAAGACGGTGCGCGAGCGCGACGGTCTCGCGATGTCGTCACGCAACGTCTACCTCTCCCCGGAGGAGCGGCGCGCCGCCCCCGAGCTTCATCGGGTGATGAAGGAGACGGCCGGCCGCCTGCGCGCCGGCGAGGATACCGCGACCGCAATGGCCGACGGTTCCGCGGCGATCACCAAGGCCGGCTTCGTGCTCGATTATCTCGAGGTGCGCCACGCCGCCTCCCTGGCGCCGATCGGCTCGCTGAAGGACGGCCCGATGCGGATGCTGGTGGCGGCAAAGCTCGGCAGCACGCGCCTGATCGACAACATCCCGGTCTGAAGCAGGATCCGGAAAGTGTGATGCGGTTCATGCGCAAACGAGGTTCGAGCCTGTAATGAGGGCTCGGCCTCATCTGCGCGGCCGACGCGTGGATGATCGCGCCTTTCACAGGCGATCGGAATGAGCGGTTATTTCAGGCAAGGCATTGCTTTCGGCATCGCGCTCATGGCCGCAGGCCTCGCGCAGGCGCAGACCCGGCCGCCGGTCGGCGGGGTCAATTCGGCGCCCGGCGCGATGATCTTCTATGTTGCGCATGGTGCGCCCGATGCCTGCGGCCCGGGCTGCGCGGACTGGATCGCCGCCGAGGGCGCCGTGCAGTGGGATACCTACAAGCGTCTACTGGCGATCCTCGACCGGCAGAACGGCCGCAAGCTGCCGGTCGTGATCAACGTCAAGGGGAATTCCAACCTCAACGTCGCCTCCAGCCTCGGCCGCATCCTGCGCGATCGCGGCATCGATGCCGCGGTCGCGGCGACCGAGGTCGAGGCCTGCACCGGAAAACCCGAGGAGGAATGTTTTGCGCTCAAGCGGCCCGGCGGCCCGCTCGATGCGAAGGAGAAGCTGTCGGGCATTGCCTGCGATTTCGCCTGCCTGCTGATGCTGTCGGGCGGCGTGCATCGCAGCCTGCCGGAGGGCAGCCGCGTGGTGCTGAGCGGCATGGCGATCCACAACCGGCTCGCGCCCAACGTCTCGGCCGAGCACCGCGAGAGCCTGACCTCGATCTTCACCGACCAGTTCCGACGCTATCTCGGCGAGATGGGGATCGATCACGAACTGCTCGACGTCGCCGTCAGCAATGCGGGCGGCGGCCGCTATGTCGAGATCCCGGCGTCCGAATGGGGCCGTCTGCACCTCGTGACACAGCCGCAGTAGTTCGCGGCGGCCATCGTGCTCAGAGCAAGCCGAGGTCACGCAACTCGCGGCGCATCGGCTCGGGCATCGATGCCACGCTGGCCGCGCTCGACTTGGTGAGATCGGCCGGCGCGGAGTCCGCGGTCAGGTAGCGCCAGCCCTGGAACGGCCGCATCGGCCGCGGCGAGACCGCGATCACCTTGGGCTGCATCACCAGCCGGCAGCGGCCGATACCGTCCTTGTCGCGGAACGGCTCGATGGCGACGATCTTCTCGCGCGCGGCGATCTCGCCGCGGATCACCCAATAGAGCGAGCCGCCGGCAAGGATCTCCTCCTCGCGCTTCGGCGTCATCCGCGTGATGTGGACGTGACGGAGCGGCAGGCCCTTTTTCTTCGCGGTCGCCATCCGTTCGGCAACCCAGCCCTTGAGTTCCTTGACGGAGTCGCACCCGACGGCGAGCTTGATGAGATGAAGCGGCATCTGCCGGATGTAGCGGCCGGCGCGCGCTTTGAAAAGGGAGCGCTCTCCGCGGCGGTGGATATCGGGATTACAGCGTTTTCGAGCGAAGCGAAGCCGGAACAGTGCAGTGACGGTGGCTCAAGCCGCCGTCATCACGCTCATTGTTCGTTCGCAGCCGCCGGTGCGCTGGCGGCAGGAGGCGGCGCCTGAGCTGCCGGGGCCGGCGCGATCTGGACCGGGCGCTTCGCTGCCGGCGGCCGCTTCGGGGCTGCAGCGGGCGGCGCGGCGGCGGCCCGCGCGGCCGGCGCGGCCGCGGCCGGCTTCGCCGGCTCGGGCGTCATGATGCTGACCGGCGGCGTGTTCGCCGAGCTCGGAAACTCCGCATTGGTCGGCTTGCCGGTGGGCAAAGACTGAGGCAGCGCCGCGACCAGGCCGGCGGCGGCCGACGCCTGGGCGCCGGCGGGCGCGTTCCAGGACCCCGCGTAGCGCGTGATCAGGTTCTCGTAGGTCCGCTCGTTCATGTTGGCGATGATCTGATGGTTGTCGCCGAGCGAGCGGAATGCGGGGCACGCGGTCGGCGTACAGTGGTCGCGCGCCATCAGCGCATAGGCTACCAGGCCGTAGCGGTCATGCTCGATGGCGCGGCGCAGCGCCTGCAACTCGGTGGTCGAATTGCGCTCGGCGGTCGCGAGGTCGCCCAGCGCGGTCAGGCGCGAGACCTGCGCCGCCGCGTAGCTGACTGCCGCCGCCGCCGTATCCGAGGAACCGAACAGCACCTTCTCGCAGGCGTTGAGAACGGCGTCTCCGGCGAGGTCGTCGACGCAGGCCAGCGCCGGCACCGTCTGGCTGGCCAGTTGCGCCGTCCGTGTCTCTGCCGGCGCCGCCTGCCCGCCCGGGCCGAAGCCACGGATCGTCGCGGCGACCGCAACCGCGATCGACAGCAGCGTGATCACGGTCAGCGCGCCGTTGGCGACGGATTTTTCCGCGCGCAGCAGCGTGACCAGAACGACGATCCCAAAGAACCCCGCGGCGGCCAGCGTCAGCCACATCGGGAAGGTCGGTGAGCGCCAGATCTGATCCAGCGAGGAAGCCCAGTTCATGCGCGATGTCCCTCAACGCAGCGTAAGCACAATCGGCGACGGCGAACGCCGCCACCCCGACGTCCAACCTTCAGCACAATGGGTCTGCGAACAGGGCCTTTTGACGGCGGCGGTGCGGAACCCGCTCCAGCCGCCGGCTTGCGCACAACTCCTTCAGGACAGCGCGAGCTGACTCTCCTTGGCCACCCGTTCGAAAGCTTCAGTCGAGCTCTTGATGCGATACTGGCAGTCGTCACCGTCGGTCGGCAGCAGCCGGATCACTTGATAGGTGCCGCTCGCGGCGGGGCGCGCCACGTTGCTGGCCGTGAAATAGACGGTCTCGCCAATCGAGTACTTATGCTTCAACGCCCTCTCCATTTTCTTAGAGATTGCTGGCTGAGCTGACAGTCCCGATAGCTCAGGCCGGCATTTTGAGAACCCTGCGGCAAGCTAGCACATCGCACCTCCCCAAATCCAGCAGGATTGGGGCATAGCGAAGGTGCGATTTTTGCAGGTTTTTCAGAGCGATAGGCAGCAATTTGCGTGCCAGCCGGAAATTGCGCGCCGAGCCCCGCTGGAACCCTGATTCCAGCCGCTCAGGCGGTGTGCGGCAGCTTGCCGCCCGGGCTCGCGCCGTCGACCGCAGCCGGAAGTTGCTGGGCGAGCACCTTGGACAGCTGGTCCACCGGAATGTTGAATTTAGCGGCGAGCTGCTTGACCGTGTCGCTGCCGAGCACCTGCTGGAGCTGCTCGGCCGTGATCGGCAGGTTCTGACCGGTACCGATCCAGGATTTGACCTGCTCGCCGAGTCCGGCCTGCTCGAGCTTGGCGACGATCGCGGACAAGCCGCCCTGCCCGCCATTGCCCAAGACCTCGCCGAGCACGACCGGGATCACCGCCGCACCAAGCTGGCCAAGCATGCCTTTCAGCTCCGGCGAATTCTCCAGGGAATCGAGAATGCCCATGGTCTAAGTCCTTTCACGACTTGCAAAACCAGCCTTTCCGGATTCGACGCCTTCGGCCCCGCGGCGTCAAGCCGCGATCTTTGCGACCGCTGTCACAATTCGGAAGCGCATGGAGCGTTTTCGAGCGAAGTGGATACCGGTTCGCGTGAAGAAAACGTGTCGAAACAAAAATCCGGAGCTTCGGTTCTGATTCAATCAGGACCGAAGCTCCAAGACCGGTCAGGCATCCTCGAATCGGGCGATCCGCAGCGTCTCGGCAATGCCGTCGCGGGTCCATTCTGCAAACGCCGGCAGCGCCATCATGGCATCGACATAGTGCTGTGCCTCGGCCTTCACCGGGATCGCGTAGGTGCGGAAACGATGCACCACGGGCGCATACATCGCGTCCGCCGCAGAGAATGCGCCGAACAGGAACGGACCCTGCTTGCCGTAGCGCGCATGGCAGTCGGCCCAGATCTCCTGGATCCGCGCCACGTTGGCGCGCGCATCATCGGAGAGCGCGACGGCACGGATCGGCCGGTGCAGGTTCATGCCGCATTCGTTGCGCAGCGGCATGAAGCCGGAATGCATCTCCGCCGAGATCGCGCGGGCATGCGCGCGCGCGGCGCGATCCGCAGGCCAGAGCTTCGCCTTGGGAAATCTCTCGGCGAGATATTCGATGATCGCCAGCGAATCCCACACCGTGACGTCGCCATCGATCAGTGTCGGCACCTTGCCGGCCTTGCTGAACGAGAGAATGCGGTCCTTGTCGGCCTGGTCCGTGTAGAGCGGAACGAAGACCTCTTCGAACGGGATGTTGTTGGCGCGCAACGCCAGCCAGGGCCGCATCGACCATGACGAATAGTTCTTGTTGCCGGTGACGAGCTTGAGCATGTCCGGGAATCCTGTTGCCTCGGTAGTTTGCCATAGTGCATTGCACGCGTTCAACCTGTACATGACGCGGATGCGGCCCGGCGCGGACAGTCAGCCGCGCGCTCACGAAGGAAGGCAACATGACTGGCTATTGGACCGACATCCTGGCCGTCGGCTTCTTTGCGCTGGAATGGCTGGTCTATACCATCACGCTGGAGCACACCGCGTATGGGCGCGACAGCCTGTCGGCGCGGATGCATGTCTATCGCGAGATCTGGGTGCGGAATCTGCTCAATCGCGACGCACGGATGGTCGACATGCAGATCATGGCCAGCTTGCAGAACGGCACCGCGTTCTTTGCCTCCACCAGCCTGATCGCGATCGGCGGCGGGCTGGCGCTGTTGCGCGCCACCAATGACGCGCTCGCCGTGCTCGGCGCGCTGCCGGTCAACCTCACGCCCTCGCCCGCTTTGTGGGAGGTCAAGTGCATCGGGCTGATCCTGATCTTCATCTACACCTTCTTCAAATTCGCCTGGGCCTATCGTCTGTTCAACTATGTGGCGATCCTGTTCGGCGCGATGCCGCCGGCCGACCGGCGCGATACGCCGGAGGCGGAGGCCCATGTGATCCGCACCACGCGGCTGTTCGAGACGGCGGGCCGGCACTTCAACCGCGGCCAGCGCGCGTTCTTCTTCGCGCTCGGCTATCTCGGCTGGTTCGTCAGCCCCTGGGTGCTGTTCGTCACCACAGCCGCGGTCGTGATCGTGATCTGGCGCCGGCAGTTCGCCTCGAATGCCTGGCAGGCGATGGGAAGCTGAAGCTTGCCGCGGTTCACGACGCGAAATCGCGCGGGCTGAAATCGAGGTCGAGCACCTTCCATTCGCCGTAGCGATCCCGCGGCAGCATCGCATAGGGCTGGCAGGCCTGCAGCGCCTCGGTCGCGCTCTTGAGCAGCAGCGGCCCCTTTTCCGAGGCGGTGGCCTCGATCAGCACCGGCTGCGCGGCGAGCTTGCCGTCGGGCTTCATGAGCACTCTGAGCTTGATCTTCACGTCGTCACCCGTGCTCAGCGTCGGCGGAAGTTTCAGGCAGGTCTTCAGGTGACGGCGGAATTCGGCGACTACGCTCGAGCCGACGTCGGCCTGCTCGGTGGCGGCCGCGTCGAAATTGTCCTTACCGGGTCCGGGGCCGGACGGCGCGCTGGCGGGCGGCTTCACGGAGATGTCGGGCGGCAGGCCGAGCATGACATTGTATTTGACTGAAAGATCAGGCTCGGGCTGCGCATAGGCAGGCGACGACGCTGCCGCCTGTTGCTGCGCCGTTGGCTGGGGCATCGGTGGCGTTTGCGGTGCCGGCGGCTCGGCCGCGGCACGTTGCGGCGCCGGGCTGGGCTTGGGCGCCGGCGGCGTCGGCTGCTTCTGCGGCGGCTGCTGTGGCGCGTTCTGCTGTGGCGCGGCCGCCTGCGCCGATGGTTCGGGCTTGGCTGAATCCACCGGCTTGTCGAGCGACGGCAACTGCAACTCGGGCGTCGGCGAGGGGCTCGGTGCCGGTTCGGGCTTGGTTTCGACCTCGGACCTGGCGACCTCCTGCGGCGTCACGATCTCGACCGGCACCGTGTCAGCGGCGACGGGATCGAACTGATGGACCTCCGAATAAAGGAAAATCAGCGCGAGCAGCATCAGGTGCACGAACACCGACGCCATCAGATCCGCGTTTGGCCGAAACTTCATCCCACTCGATCACGTCAGTGATGTCTCTCCCCGCCGGCTATAATACCGGTCGGAACCCGCCTGCCTCAATCCCCATTCGGTCCAAAGCTGCAATCGGCCAGCGGGGCATTAGCATGATTGGGATCAGGACCCAGCCATTTTTCCGAGACTTGATGTCCAGGCCGTGCCCCATGCGCAACGGGGCTTATCAGCGCGCGTCAGCGCTGCCCATCGCCGAAATCTCGCGCATGTCCTCATCCGACAATTCGAAATCGAAGATGCCGATATTTTCCTGAAGGCGTTCGAGCTTCGAGGTGCGCGGGATCGCGGAGACATTCTGTTGCACCAGCCAGCGCAGGCAGACCTGGGCGGCGCTCTTGCGATAGCGGTCGCCGATCCGCGCCAGCGCGCGGTCGCCCTTGACCCGCCCTTTCGCGATCGGGCTGTAGGCAACGAACGCCATGCCGCGGCGTCGACAGGCCTCGATCACATCGGCCTGGTCCAGATAAGGATGGTACTCAACCTGGTCGCAGGCGAGCGGCTCGGGGCATGTCGCCACCGCCTCCTCGATCAACGCCGCGTTGAAGTTGGAGACGCCGATATGCCGCGCCAGGCCCGCTTGCCTGACCCGCGCCAGCGCGCCGAGCGTCTCGGCAAGCGGCACCTGAGGATTGGGCCAGTGCAGCAGCAACAGATCGACCTCGGTCAGGCGCAGCCGCGCCAGGCTCTCCTTGGCGGCGCGTTCGAGATCCTTCGCCATGAAATGCGTGGTCCAGACCTTGGTGGTGACGAACACGTCGTCGCGCTTGATGCCGGAGGCACGCAGCCCCTCGCCGACCTCGCGCTCATTGTCGTAGATCTCCGCGGTGTCGATGTGGCGATAGCCGAGCCGCAACGCCTGCTCGACGATGCGCGCGCAGGTCCGCCCGCGCAGCTCCCATGTGCCGAGCCCGATTGCCGGGATCCTGGCGCCGTTGCCTTCGACGACATTCATGCAGCCATTATGCGCGCATGACGAAGCGCTGCCAACTCACGGTTCGGTTCCGCGGTGGAACGTCGCGACGTCTCACCGCTCCGGCAGGTAGCCGTCGGTCAGCGTCTTCAGGAAGGCGATAATGTCGGCCTCGTCCTGCGCCGTCATCGCGGGGGTGTCGCCGAGATGGCGCTCGAACGGCGGATCGCTGACGTCGACATTGCCGTGATACTTTTCCGGCAGGTCATCGTACTTGCGCACCGTGCCGTCGGCGCCGCGCGGAAAGACCTTCTCCGGATTGGTATCGCGGAAGTTATAGAAGTCGAGCACCTGCTCGAGGCTGGTGAAGACGCCGTTGTGGAAGAACACGCGACGCGTCGCCGTGTTGCGCAAGGTCGGCGTCAGAAACATCCCGCAATATTGCGTCTGCTCGGCAATGTCGGTGCGGTACGGACCGCAAACCCCGAGATCGAAATGGTCGGGATCGCGGTTGCCGGCGAGCGCGGCGTTGCGCGGCGCGCCGAGCGCCTCATATTGATGATCGGTGAACAGCGGCGGTAGACCATCCCGGGTCGGCTGCGACGTATGGCAGCCGCCGCAATTGGCCTTCTCCGGATCGTTGAACAATTGCAGGCCGCGTAACTCGCTCTCGTTCAATCGCGCCTTGCCCTCCAGCCAGTAGTCGAACTTGCTGGTGTAGGGATGGAAGCTCGGCTCCTCCACCTGATAACGCGCGACGGCAAACATCGCCTCCGCGACCAGCAGCCGCGTATTGTCGAAGACACCAGCGCCGAACAGCTCGGCGAAGCGCGGCGCGTAGCTCGCCCGGCGCAGCTTCTGCGCCACGATCTCGATGCTGCCGCCGTCCATCTCGTTGGGATCGAGCAGCGGGAAGATCGCCTGGTCCTGCAGCGTATCGGCGCGGCCGTCCCAGAACAGTCCGCCCTGCGGCACGATGTTGACCGCCGAGGCGGCAGTCCCGGTCGCCACTTTCCTGGCGCGCGCGGCCTGCTGGCCGAGCGCGGCCAGTTGCGCGAAGTCGACGACATTGTCGTCCTCGTCCTTTTCCGGCCCGATGCTGAAATTCGGCTGCCGCTCGAGATAGGTCAGGCCCGGCACGGCGCGTGTCCCTTGCCGGGATTGCGCGGGCCCGCCGAGCATCACCGGCCCGTCATTGGGTGGCCCGTAGGCATGGTCCGGGCTGTGACAGGACGCGCATGACAATGCGCCCGAGGAGGACAGCGACGCGTCGAAGAAGATCTTCTGGCCGAGCTGCGCCATGGCGGACAGCGGGGCGACCGGCGGACGCCTGAGCTGCACCGGGTTCGGATTGGTCCCCGGAAGTCCCTGCGTCTCGACGGCCGCAACAGTGCCGGCCATGCACAGCAGGCCGGCGCCGAGAAGCCACAAGGTGCGGCCATTCATGTCATATCCAATGTCGTTAAGCGTTTTCGCGCGAACTGGAGACCAGTTCGCGCGAGCAGAACGCGTCAGGGCGGAGCTTCGGTTCTGATTGGATCAGAACCGAAGGGCGTTAGTGGTGATGGTGATCATCCGGCGGGCTGACGATGACCGTGCCGGCGGTCGGATCGAGGAACAGCGTGTCCTGCCGGTACTCGTGGTCCTGGCCGTGGCCGCGCTCGAAGTCGAACATGTCGGCGATCGATTCGACGTTGTCGTCGAACGCGCCGCCGCCAAGACGCTGGCCGTGCAGCCAGTTGTCCTCGATGAAGCGCACGACGGACGCCTGCGAGATGCGGGTGTGGCTGACGTAGTTGCGCTTGGCGAAGGGCGAGATCACCAGGAACGGGACGCGCGTGCCGGGACCGCAGCGGCCGTTCACTGGCTGGCCGTTGAGGCCGTTCGGCTGCGTCTGCTTGCCGATACCGCGGCCGCACTGGCCGGGGCCGTTGACCTGGTCGGCGGTCGGATCATACGAGGCGCTGATCGGCGCAAGGTACTGGTGGTCGTACCAGCCGTCGGAGTCGTCGTAAGTGATGATGACCGCGGTCTCGCCCCACTCCTTCTGCTTCTGCAGGAAGTTGATCAGCTCGACATTGCCGGCCTGCTCGTCGAGCGGATCGGAGTTGCCGGGGTGACCGTCCTGGTAGGCCGGCATCTTGATGTAGGAGACGGCCGGGAAGTTGCCGGCCTTCACCGCGGCGTAGAAGTCCTCGAGATCGTAGGCATGATTGGCCGGATCGAGCGTCTTGCCGCCGGGCACATAGGTGTGTCCGACCGCATTCACCGAGCTCGGCCGCGCATGGGTCGGGTTGGCCGTCGACTTGTAGTACTGGAACCAGGCGTGGTGCGGGATGTAGTCCACGACGGTGCCGTTGACGTTGCTCGAGAAGGTGCTGCGGCCGCAGTTGGTGGTGCCGTTGCTGTTCTTGAGCGTCAGGTCGAAGCCGCCCATGAAGCTGCCCCAGCTGATCTGCTCGGCATTGAGCAGGTCGCCGATGTTCTTGCTGGTCATCAGGACCTGGCTGGTCGTGCTCGAGCAGGCATCGTAGGCAGGGTCGGTATCACCGATCAGCGTCAGGCCACCCTGGCCGTCGGCGATCGACGATGACGAGCCGACGATGTTCTGCGCACCGTTGGTCTGGCCGGCAACCACTTCGAGCGCGCCGGGCGTCGACGGACCAAAGGTGTCGGTCCAGTTGTTGTCGCTCATCGCGAAGTTCTGGGCGTAATTCCAGAACGCGGTGACGGTGTTGCCGTCGAAATAGCCCATCACCTGCCCGTTGGTGCCGAAGGCGCCGACGCCGCCGGCGGTGCCGCGACCGGTGAATTTCGGAAACAGGTCTTCCTTGCCGTTGTCGACCGCTTGCTGCTCGGGCGTGTAGGCGTGGTTCTGCGACTTGGTGTTGGCCTGGGTGCGGTCGAGGCGGAACGGATTGGTCGCGCCGGTGCCGTTGGCCGGGTTGGTGTTCGGGTTGTTGGTCAACAGATTGGCGTTGGCGAGGTTGTTGACCTTCGGCGTATGCGGCTTCGCCGTGAACGGGATCGAGCCGGTCGGGTTGGTCGCAACCGGGTAGGTTGCGAAGTAGTGATCGAACGAGCGGTTCTCGTTGAAAATAACGACGAGATGCTTGATCGGCGTTTGGGTGTGGATGTCGTGCGGATGATGATCGTGGCCGTTATTGCCCTTGTTGTCGTCCTGAGCTGCGGCGCTGCACATCACCGCAGCGGCAGCAACCAGACAGACTCCGACCGTCGAAAGAAATTTGGCTTTCACCGTAGTGCCCCTTTTTATTTTTAAGGATTTATGACGTCGACCTGCGACAAGTTATCCACCACCGATGACAGCGCTGTGTCGGTCGAATGAATGCGACGAACGATGATGCGCGCTCATGTCCGCATCGGTTGCAGCAGGCATCGAGGGACCAATCTTTGCGCGTATGACAGACGTCACGCCTCACGCGAGCGGCTATCCGTGGACGCGGCTTCGGTCAGAAGACATGGAATTGAATGACAGCAATCATGCGAACAGATTGTGCGCCGCCTGCTGTCGCGGCGTGCTCACACCCGAAAAAAATCCGCGCCTTCCGAGGATGTTGCTCGAAAAGCGCGGATGCTTGGCCTGGTGGCGGATGATGGCCGCGATTCAACTCGGCGTGAAGCCTACTCCTTCATTCCCGTAATCGAAGCGCTGACCGCGCGCGGATCGCGCTGCGGCCAGCGGCCGCTTTCGACCTGCGCCAGGAAATCGCCGACGATCCGGTTGTATTCGTCGGGCTCCTCGATGTTGATGGCGTGGCCGCAGTTCGGCATCACCGCGAGCGCGGCCGACGGGATGCTCTGCTTCATCAGGATGCCCGGCAACAGGCACGGCCAATCCTCGTCGCCGGTGATGATCAGCGTCGGCACATTGATGCGCTTCATCTCGTCGACCAGCGTGTAGAGCGAGGGACGCTCCTTCTGCACGCCTTGCTGGGTGTTGGCCGATCCGACCGCCGAATGCTCGGCCAGCAGGGTCTTGAACTCGGCGTGGCCACGCGGGTCCTTGTTTTCATACTGCACGCGGGTCGGCCCGTAGGCATAGCGCTCGGCGAAGGCCGGCATGCCTTCCTTGCGGATCATGTTCGCGATCACGTCGGCCTCGGCGCGAAACGTATCGCGCTTGTCGAGCTCGGCGCCGTAGCCGCAGCCGCCGATGCACAGCGACAGCGCCCGATCAGGGTGACGCAATCCGAAATGCAGCGTCGCAAAGCCGCCCATCGACAGACCGACGATATGCGCCTTCGGCGCGCCGATGTGATCGAGCACGGCCAGGATATCGTCGGCGGCGCGCGCCTGCGAATAGGACGAGATCTGCTCCGGCACATCCGACGGCGGAAAGCCGCGCGCATTGTAGGCGATGGTCCGGAAGCGCTTGCCGAAGTGCCGCATCTGCGGCTCGTAGCTGCGCAAGTCGCCGGCGAACTCGTGAACCAGGATCACCGGATGCCCCGATCCGGTCTCCTCGAAATAAAGCCGCACTCCGTCGTCTGTCACAGCATAGGGCATGTTGATCTCCTGCCTTCTCTCTTTGCTTGTTGCGGGATGGTCGCGTTACGGAATGGTCGCGGCCTTCGGCGGCTTGGCGCGCGGCAGATAGGTGCCGTGATCCTTGCCGCCGACGAGCGTACCGTTATCGACGACGACCTTGCCGCGCACCATGGTCAGCACCGGCCAGCCCGTGACCTCGAGCCCTTCATAGGGCGTGTAGTCCGCACCGTCGTGGATCAGCTCGTGGCGGATCGTCACCTTGCGCTTCGGGTCCCACAGCGCGATGTCGGCATCCGAGCCGACCGCGATGGTGCCCTTGCGCGGATAGAGGCCGTAGATCTTGGCGTGGTTGGTGGCGCTGAAGGCGACAAAGCTGTTGAGGTCGATCCGCCCCTTCACCACGCCTTCGGAGAACAGGATCGGCAGCCGCGTCGCCACACCCGGGATTCCGTTCGGCACCCAGCGGAAGCTGGTGCGCCCCTTCGGCGCAAGCTTGCCTTGCGGGTCGTCGTAACGGAACGGACAATGGTCCGACGAGAACACCGAGAACACCTTCTGCTGCAGCCCTTCCCAGCAGGCCTGCTGGCTGGCGACGTCGCGCGGCGGCGGCGAGCAGACGTATTTTGCGCCTTCCATGTTGAGCTGATCGAGATCCTTTTCGGTCAGCATGAGATATTGCGGACAGGTCTCGCCCATCACCCGCAAGCCCCGCTGCTGCGCGCGCCGGATTTCGTCCATCGCCTCGCGGTTCGAGACATGCACGATCATGATCGGCACGTCGACGAGCTCGGACAGCGAGATCGCGCGATGGGTGGCCTCGCGCTCGACCGGGATCGGCCGCGAGGTCGCATGGAAGCGCGGCGCGGTGTTGCCGGCGCGCTCCAGCCGGTCGGTCAGGAAGCGGATGGCGTCGAAATTCTCCGCATGGACCATCAGCATGGCACCGGTCTCGCGCGCGACCGACATGGTTTCGAGCAGCTCGCGGTCCGACAGCGCGAGGCCCTCATAGGTCATGAAGACCTTGAGCGAGGTGTAGCCGTCCTCGACCAGCGCCGGCAGTTCCTGGCCCAGCACATGCTCGGTCGGATCGGTGAGGATGAGATGGAAGGCGACGTCGACATGGCACTCGCCTTCGGCCAGCGAATGGTAATGCTTCAGCGCCTCGCGCAGCGTCTGGCCCTTCTCCTGCAGGCAGAACGGCAGCACGGTGGTGTTGCCGCCGAACGCCGCCGAGCGCGTGCCGCTGGCAAAGCCGTCGGCCATCACGATGCCGTCGCCGGACGGCTGGGCGAAATGGACGTGGCTGTCGATGCCGCCGGGCAGCACCAGGCGGCCGGTGGCATCGATGATCGTGGCCGCATCGCCGAGATCGTGGCCGAGCGCCGTGATCTTGCCGCCGCGGATACCGACGTCGCAGGCGAAGGTGTCGGCAGCGGTCACGACGGTGCCGCCGCGGATGATGGTGTCGAAGGACATCAGTTTGTCCCCTCCTTCGGTGAGCGGTGTTCGATGATTGCGGCGAGTGGCTCGGCCAGCCCGCGCGTCGGCTTCGGATCGGGACGGCGGAAGGTGCCGGCCACCGCCTTGCGCGGCTTGAGCACGGCGAGCGTTTCCGCCTGCCGCACCGCCGCCGCGACCGGATCGACCACCGGCACCGGAATGCGGTCGCGGACCTTTGCCGCGAGTCCCGCAAGGGGCGCGCCCGACAGAATGACGACGTCGGCGCTGTCCTGCTCGACCGCGCGGTTGGCGAGCGCGACCAGCAGTTCCTCCTTCTCGGCCTGCACCTGCGAGATCGACTGGAAATGACCGTCAAGCGTGCGGATGCCGGCGCAGCGCGAGCTCAGCCCGTGCATGGCGACGCATTCCTCGTACCAGGGCGCCAGCGCGCCGGCGAAGGTGACGATCGCAAACCGGCGGCCGAGCATGCAGGCCGTGAGCATCGCAGCTTCGGCCAATCCCACGACCGGAAACGCGAACAGCTCACGCGCGCCGAACAGGCCGGGATCGCCGAAAGCTGCGATCACGGCGGCATCGACGCCGGGACCGGCTTCGGCCAGCATCTCCAGCGCGATCGCGCCGCCGATCTGGGCCTCGGCGCGGGTCGCGATATAAGGCACGCCGCGCGCGGCAGTGACCGGCACGAGCTCGGTGCCGGCCGACGCCGCCTTGCTGCCGGCTGCATGAAGCAGATCCGTCACATCAGCCGTCGTGTTGGGATTGAGCAGCAGGATCTTCATGGCGCAACGTTCCTCGTCTTGCGGCCGCGCGGCCTTGCCGGAGGCTCCGGTGCCGCAGCGTCGTCCGCCTCGGCATCCAGCGTCTTGGCATCCAGCGTCTCGGCGACGATCTCGCCGGTGCGGCGCACGTGGTGGGC
The DNA here is from genome assembly GCF_056837965.1 of Bradyrhizobium ferriligni. Lineage (NCBI taxonomy): Bacteria > Pseudomonadati > Pseudomonadota > Alphaproteobacteria > Hyphomicrobiales > Nitrobacteraceae > Bradyrhizobium > Bradyrhizobium ferriligni. Next base: position 13,097 of record NZ_JBXEJO010000101.1, on the reverse strand, counting down.
CAGTATCTGCCCGGCCCGGGCCGCATCGCGCGCCTTCAGCGCGGACAAAATCTCCTGATGCTCCCGCACCGATTCATCCCAGCGGCCGAGCACCGACAGCGCGAAGAAGCGCGCGCGCTCGGCCCGCGCCAGCAGCGCCTCGTGCGTCGCCTTCAGCACCGCATTGCGGGCGAAGCCGACGATCGCCGAATGGATCTGCTGATTAACTTGAAAATAGTCGCGCAGCTCGCCACGGCCGTGATGCCACTCGATCTTGTCCTGCAGCGCCGCAAGCCGTTCGAAGTCTTCCGGCTCCATGCGCAGCGCGGCGAGCTCGGCGGCACAGCGCTCGATGCCGCTGACGGCCTCGAACAGTTCGGCGAGCTCGGCGCGGCGGAACGGCGCCACCACGGCGCTGTGGTTGAGCCGCAGCTCGACCAGGCCCTCGCTCGCCAATTGCTTGAGCGCCTCGCGCAGCGGCGTGCGCGAGATGCCGAGCGCATCGGACAGGTCCGCCTCCCCCAGCGACTGACCCGGCGCTAGCTCGCCGCGCACGATCATGGTGCGCAGCCGCGCCGCCGCCTGCTCGTGCAGCCCGACCCGCGGCACACGGAGGCGGCGGCGTTGCAGCGCGGTCATCGCGCGCTTGGGTTCCTTGGTACGTCTGGTCGCTTTGGCTTCAGTCACCACTTGCCTGCATTGTCATGATTGGAGATCGCGCCCTCCCACGTGGATCGCGGTGGCCGCGCGCAGATCGGGGTTCGCGAATAGGCTGCCCCAGCCCTGCACGCGCGACGGATCGCAGCCGGCAGCTGTGAGGCACGCCCACAGCGTCACCGCAATCGAATCCAGCACCGGGACACCAAATCCGCGCTCCAGCCGCTCGGCCGCGCCGGCGCCGCGCATGTTGGTGCAGAGTACGACGGCGGCATCGCAGCCCTCGCGCACCACCTCCTCGATCAGCCGCGCGACCTCGGCCTCGCTGACCTCGGCAAAGGAGAAATTGTCCTGCAGCGACAGATGCCGCTCGGCAAAACAATGCAGCCCTTGCAAATTCCAGTTGGCGACGATCCGCTCCTGCACGTCCTTGCGATACGGCGTCACCAGCCCGATGCGGCTGGCGCCGATCCGCCGCAACAGGTCGCGATAGGCCAGCACCGTGGTGCAGGCCTTGATACCGGTTGCCGCCGTGATCTCCTCGCACAGGCTCTCGTCGCGGTCGAAGCCGAGCCAGCTTGCCGAGGTGCCGTTCCAGGCGATGACGTCGACCTTGGCATGGGCAAGCAACTCGGCCGCGCGAAGAATCTCGCTGGCGTCGAACTGGCGCAGCGCCTGCTCCGACAACGCGATCTCGGTCACCTTGAAGCGCGAGAAATGTGCCGAGACGTCGTCGACGCCCGATAGCATCGCGCAGGTGATCGGCTCGAGCGCGGTATTCGACGACGGCGTCAGCATGCCGAGCCTGATAGGACGTGTCATTGGTGAGCCTCGTCAAGCGGCCGAACCCTGGGCGGATTCGGCCGCATCCGTTCTAGACCGGGAGCTTGCGGCTGTAATCGATCAGGGTCGAGCAGATCAACAGCGCAATGCCCGCGGCGGCGAAATACATCAGGGCCAGAAAGTAGGAGCCGGTGGCCTGCACGATGAAGCCGACGATCAGGGGCGTCGTGATGCCCGCAATGTTGCCGCCGAGATTCATGCAGCCGCCGAGGAAGCCGGACTTGCCGCGGCCCGCCAGCGCCGACGGGATCGCCCAGTACATGCCGCACCAGCGCAGGAAGAACAGCGTCGTCGACAGCAGCACCACGACCGCAACCGCGTTGGTGACGTAGGCGACGAGGAAGATCGAGACCGTCGCCATGATCGCCGCGATGCCGAACAGCGTGCGGAACACGGTGTTGGGCGACCCGCCCCGCTCCCGCCAGTTATCGCCGATCCAGCCGCCGACCAGCTCGCCGACGAAGCCCGCGAAGAAGATGATGAAGGACGCGCCGCCCAGCGCCTTGATGTCGAAGCCGTGCACCTTGAACAGGTAGGTCGGCATCCATGTCAGCAGCCCGTAGAACGTGGTGTTGAAGAACATCCAGCCGAGGCACATGCACCACACCGAGCGAAACCGGAAATACGCCATCCAGCTTGCGCCCGAGGACGGCGGCGTCGCCGCATCCTCGATCGCGTGCGCCTCCTCGAGATAGTGCGCCTCGGCTTCATTGACCGACGGATGCTCGCGCGGCACGTTGCGGATGTAGTACCAGGCCCACAGCCCGCACAGCATGGTGCCGACGCCGGCGATGACGAAGGCGACCCGCCAGGAGCTGAACGCCGCCATCAGCCAGGCGATCACGATCGAGCCGAGCGCCGCACCGAGCGGCGCGCCGCCGTCCAGCAGGGTGGCGCCGCGACCGCGCTCGGTCTGCGTCATCCAGATCGCGTTGAGCTTGCCGCCGGCCGGATAGATCGGCGCTTCCGATGCGCCGAGCCCGAGCCGGGTCAGCAGCAGCAGCATCCAGCTGGTGGACAGCGCCGCCAGCGCCTGGAAGAAGCCCCAGAACAGCGTCGCGAGCGCGATCACGATGCGCGGCTTGAAGCGATCGGCGAGCATGCCGCCCGGCACCTGCATCAGCGCGTAGGTCCAGAAGAACGAGCTCAGGATCAGGCCCTGCATCGCCGGATCGATATCGAACTCCTTGGCGATCACAGGCATCGCGACCGAGAGCGAGGCGCGATCGATATAGTTGATCGAGATCAGGAACAGCATCAGCAGGAAAATCTTCCAGCGCACGCCGCTCGGCTTTGCCGTATCTGCCATTGCGATGGTGGACACCTGATCGCTCATTGCTCGCTCCTCCTGACAGATTGTTTTGCCCTGGCGCGCCCCTCGTCCTTGAAGGTTGCTGGCCTCTCCTGCCCTGCGCGAAGTCTGCTTCAAGGCGGTCGAACCGACAAGCACATTTTGTATTCTGCATGCAATTTATTACATCATATTGATATTACTGTGGATATTTTCGTATCAGCGCTATAATTGAGCACCAGTGATCAGGGATTGGGCGCCAGATCACTCGCTCGAGCCAGGCAAGTTCAGGGGATTGGTCCCCGCGTTGCGGCTGCAGCGATCGCACGCACAACGGCGTTCTGCTCATTGCAAAAATAGTGGTCCGCGCTTCCCGTCGGAAGCGCGGACCTGTGGTGAGCCGCCCATGCGGATCGTTCGTCAGCGGCGGATGAAGGCCGCAACCACCGCGCTGGAGGTCGCGCAGACCGCGACCACCAGGAACACCAGCGAGGTCTGGTTATGCTTGTCCATGAAGTGGCCGATCATCGGCTCGCCGAGACCTGCGAACAGATAGGCGAAGAAGTTCATCACCCCGGTTGCGGTCCCTGCCCGCTTGTGGCCGACCAGATCCGGGCATAGCGCCCAGAACGAGGATTGCGGGCCATAGGTGAAGAAGCCGCACAGGAACAGCACCGTCATCCCGAGAACGACATCCGAGGTCGGGATCGCGTACATGCACAGCGAGGTGACCGCGGCGAGCGCCATGTAGAGCACGATGGCGAGGTAGCGGCGCGAGCCGAATACCTTGTCCGAGACCCAGCCATTGCTGAACGCGCCGACCGCCATGCCGACCGGCAGCGCGATGCTGATCCAGCGCGGATCGATCACCGAGGCGGCGCCGGCCTTGGCCCAGTTGCTGCCGAGGAAGTGCACCGGCACCCACACCAAGAGGCCGTAACGCGCCGCGTTCTGGAAGCCGATCGCGACGCCGGCGACCAACAGCCGCCAGTTCGACAGCACCGCCTTGTAGCGCGCCAGCGAGCCCTCATCGGCGCTGACCGCAGCTTCCGCAGCAGCGGCATCGTCGGCCTCGTCATGCGGCGAGGCAAAGCCCATGTCCTCGGGCTTCTCGCGCGCGATCAGATAGAACGCGATGCCGCCGAGCAGCAGCAGCACCACCGGGATGCGGAAGATCCAGCGCCAGTCGAGCTGGAAGTAGCCGACCACGACCAGCGAGGTGACGAATGACAGCACCGAGGCGAGACCGGCCGCGAACGTATAGAGCCCGTAGACCGTGCCGCGCTCGTGGCGGCCCCACCAGTTCGACAGCAGCCGGCTGCCCGGCGCCCATCCCATCGACTGGAAATAGCCGTTGATGCCCCAGAACGCGGTGAGGCTGACGATCCCGGTCGACAGGCTGGTGGCCCAGTTCATGATGAAGGAGAGGATCGCGCCGGCGCTCATCACGCGGCGGCCGCCGAACTTGTCGCCGAGATTGCCGTTGATGGCCTGCCCGACCGCGTAGCACCAGAGCAGCGCCGCGCTGGCCCAGCCCAGCGCCTCCTTGGTGACGCCGAACTCGGCCTGGATGCCGGGAATGGCGAAGCCGAAGGTTTGCCGCCCGGTGTAGAAGAACAGATAACAGAACATCGCCGCGAACAGCATCCGCCACTGCGCACGGCGGAACGATGTCGCAAGCTCCGGATTCTGGACTCCGACCGAGCCGACGCTCGACGGACTGAACGTGATCGACATTGAGGCCTCCCCTGATTGATTGGTGATTGCAGTCGGCCGCCGCGTTGTTCTTGTTGCGCGCGTGCGGCCCTCGTTCGGACGTCCCTATGCCGGCCAGGGCAGCGAATAGGTCTTGACGTTGGTGAAGCTCTTGATCGCCTCCTGCACGCCTTCCTTGTAGCCAAGGCCGGAATCCTTGATCCCGCCGAACGGCGACATCTCGATCCGGTAGCCCGGGACTTCCCAGACATTGACGGTGCCGACATCGAGCTCGTTGACGAACCGCGTGATGTAGTCGAGCCGGTTGGTGCAGATGCCGGACGACAGGCCGAACGCGGTCGCGTTCGAGATCCGGATCACGCTGTCGATGTCGTTGGGCACGCGGATGATCGGGATGACAGGGCCGAAGGTCTCCTGCATCACCAGCTCGCTGGTGTAGGGAATCCGGTCGACCACGGTCGGCGGATAGAGCGCGCCGTCGCGAGCGTTGCCGTGCAAGAGCTCGGCGCCGTCGGCGACGGCGGCATTGACGCGGCGCTCGAATTCCTTCGCCGCGCCCTCATGGATCACGGTGCCGACGTCGACCGTCGGGTCCATCGGGTCGCCGCACTTCAGCTTGCGCGCCTTCTTCAGCACCAGCGCAGCGAAATCGTCAGCGACTGCCTCGACGCAGAGGATGCGCTTCACGGCCGTGCAGCGCTGGCCGGAATTCTTGGTGGCGCCGGTGACCGCGAGCTCGGCCGCCTTCTCGAGGTCGGCGTCCTCCATCACGATCAGCGGATCATTTCCGCCGAGCTCGAGCACCAGGCGCTTGTAGCCCGCCTTGCTGGCGATGTGCTTGCCGACCCTGACCGAGCCGGTGAAGGTCACGAGATCGGCGTCCGGATCGGTGATCATCGCATCGCCCATCGAATGCGGATTGCCCGTTACCACCGACAGCATCTCCGGCGGCAGCCCAGCCTCGTAGAGCACGTCGGCGAGCGCAAGCGCGGTCAGCGGCGTCAGCTCGGTCGGCTTCAGCACCACGCGGTTGTTGGTCGCGATCGCCGGCGCGATCTTGTGGCTCACCATGTTGAGCGGATGGTTGAACGGCGTGATCGCCGAGATCGCACCGAGCAGCGGCGTGCGCGTCGTGAAGATCTTGCGCGCCTTGCCCTGCGGGCTGATGTCGCAGGAGAACGTCTCGCCGTCGTCCTTGATCGCGAGCTGGCCGGCAAAGGAATAGACGTCGTAGGCGCGGCCGGCCTCGTAGAGCGAATCCTTCCAGCACAGGCCGGACTCGGCGGTGATCAGCCGCGCGAATTCCTCCTTGCGCCCGGCCAGGATCTCGGCGGTGCGCAGCAGGATGCGCTGGCGCTCGTAGCGCGTCAGCTTCGGCTTGAACGCGGCCGCCCTGGCAAAGGCGCCGCGCACATGTTCCGGCCGCGCCGCCGGCACCGTGCCCACCACCTTGTTGGTGTAGGGATTGAAAACCTCGACATGCTCGTCGGTGTCGACGAGGCTGCCTGCGATCCGCATCTGCTCGTGGCGAACGGCCGGGCTCTGGATGTTCATGGCACTGTCCTTGGGGTCCGATAGCGTCACTGGATGCGGTTGAGCGCGACGTCGAAGGCGTCGAAATTGCGCAGGGCGTGGCCGGCCGGCAGCGCGATCCTGCGGTTGGCGATCAGCGGCACCCGCTCCTCGGTCAGCCCGCCATGCGAGCGCAGCGGCTCGGTCAGGCCCGAGAGATCGTGACGCGACTCGCTGGTGCCGAGCACCTTGTGCCTGGTGGAGATCACGACGATGTCGCCGATCCGGTCCGGCGGCAGCTCGAACCTCGCGCAGGCCTCGTTGCGTGTCAGCGCGACCTCGATGCCTCCGGTCGCGCGCAGCCGCGACAGCAGCGTGTCGACGTCGGCGCCCTCCGGCGTGTAGATGGTCGCGAACGAGCCGAGGGAACCGTGATGGGCGACGTAGGGATCGGTGATCGGCAGGATCACGCGTGCGGCGCCCGTACCCGTCCAGTCGTCCATGACGTCCTGGAGGTAGATCACGTCGGGCTTCCCGTCAGGCAGGAACTTGTCGTTCATGCCGTGGTCGGCGGTCGCCACGATGTTGCAGCCGAGCGCATCGAGCTTCGCAAGATAGCCGTCGATCATCGCGTAGAAGTCGTTGGCGACCTTGGTGCCGAGCCCGACCTTGTGCTGGATGTAGTCGGTGGTCGACAGGTACATCAGATCGGGACGGTAGTGCTCGACCAGCCTGGCGCCGGCCGCAAACACGAAGCGCGACAGATCGGCCGAGTAGACCTCGGGCAGCGGCAGGCCGACGAAGTCGAGCACATCATCGATGCCGTTGGCGGCCTTGGTGGCCTGGTCGGCCTTCTCGGACGAGAACGCGATGGCGCGGCCGCTCGAATAATCCAGACCGTACGCAAGCAGGGTGCGCAGCTTGTCCTTGGCGGTGACGGCGGCGACCTTGTAGCCGGCGTCATGGACACCGGCCAGGATGGTCGGTGCGCGCAGGAATTTCGGATCGTTCATCATGACCTCGGCGTTGTTCGCCGTGTCATAGAAGTAGTTGCCGGCGATGCCGTGCACCGCGGGCGGCCGCCCGGTGATGATCGAGAGGTTGTTCGGATTGGTGAAGCTCGGGATCACGCTGGCGGCATGGACATGCGCGCCCTCCTTCATGAAGCGCGCGAAGGTCGGCGCGACGCCGGCCTCGATCGCCTGCTCGATATAGCCGGGCTCCGAACCGTCGAGGCAGATCACGACGGTTGGCCGCGTCGGCGCGTCGTAACGGCGCCCGTTGACGGTGATTGTCTTGCGATTGTCTTGCATGATGCCTCTCCTTGTCACTGCGCCGTCGTCACGCGTTCACCGCGCTCGGCATCCGCTGCGTCTGCGCTGCCTCGATCAGCCGTTCCTTCGACCCTAAGAAATTGCGGCCGCGCTCGCCCTCGAGCGAGTCCGCGATCAGCGCGTGCCATTCCGCGCGCTCGATCCTGTAGGCGGCCGGATTGCAGGAGATGCCGAGCCGCGCCATGAAGTCCTCGAGATCGTCGGCCGCCCGCGCCAGGTCGGCGCCGAAGATTTGCTTGAGGCTGTCCTCGCAGAGCCCGCCCGCCCCCTTGACGCTGCGCAGCACCATCGGCAGCGAGAACGAGCACGCGATGCCGTGCTGCACGCCGTGCCGCAGCGTGATCGGATAGGACAACGAATGCGCGATCGCGGTCTTGGTGTTGGAGAACGCCAGGCCGGCGAACAGCGCCGCCTGCGCCATGCGGCTGCGCAGCTCGAGATTGCCGAGGTCGTTGGCGAGCTTCGGCAGCACGTCGAGGATGCTGCGCGCCGCGGCCACCGCGTGGTTGGCCGACACCGGGTTGTTGTTGACGTTCCAGATGCTCTCCAGCGCATGCGACAGCGCGTCGAGGCCGGTGCTGATGGTGAGCAGCTGCGGCTTGCCGAGCATCAGGCGCGGATCGATCACCGCATGGGTCGGATAAAGCGACGGACGCGCCAGCGAATATTTCTTGCCGTTGGCCTCGTCCCACACCGTGCCCCAGCAGGTCACTTCGCTGCCGGTGCCCGCGGTGGTCGGCACCGCGATGATCGGGATCGCCGCGAGGCGCGCGGCGCCCTGCTGCGTCTCCAGATAGGTCTTGACCGTCGCGAAGTCGCCGCCGGCGGCCGCGAACACCTTTGCGGAATCGATCACCGAGCCGCCGCCGAGCGCTACGATCACCTCGGGCTGCCTGGCGAGCCCGGCAAAGCGGGCGGTCTGCTCGGTGAGCAGGCGGTAGTCCGGATTGGGCGCGACGTCGCGGATGGTCAGGACCGATGGTCCCGCTACGGCGCGCAGCCGCCGCTCGAGCTCGTCGAAGACCGGCTCGCCATAGGTCACGAGCGCATAGGCGCGCTTGCCGATCAGTCCCGGCAGCTTGTCGAAGCTGTCGGCTCCGAATTCGATCCTCACCGGGTTGGAATAAGTCCAGTCCATCCGCGCGTCCTCCGTTTGGCGCGAAGGTACGGCGCCGGCTGCTATTGACAAATTCATTCTACGGATGCGTTCTATTGATTATGTCAATAGTGTTCAGCCAGCTGCGCGCCTTCCATGCGGTCGCCACCCATGGCGGCTTCACCGCGGCCTCACGCGTGCTCAATGTCGGTCAGCCGACGCTGACCATTCAGGTCAAGGAGCTGGAGGAGAGCTACGGCGTCGAGCTCTTGATCCGGAAGCCGCGCCACACCGAGCTCACCGAGGCCGGCGCCGCGCTGTTCGAGATCACCCGCGGCATCATGACGTTCTGCGACGAGGCGCACGACCTGTTGGCCGCGCACGGCAAGGCCACCAAGGGACACCTGCGGGTCGCGACCGTCGGGCCGTTCCATGCCACCGAAATCATCGCGGCGTTCAAGCGCGATCATCCGGAGGTGCAGATCTCGACCCTGCTCGGCAATTCCGAACGCACCTTCCGCCACATCGTCGACTTCGAGGCCGACGTCGCGATCCTGGCTGAAGTGCCGGAGGATCCGCGCGTCACCATGATCCCCTACCGCACCCACCGCGTGATCGTGTTCGTCAACCGCGATCATCCCTGGTTCAAGCGCAAGTCGGTGAGGCTGCGCGAGTTGGCAGATCAACCGATCGTGCTGCGCGAGCGCGGCTCGACCACGCGGCGCGCGTTCGAGGCGACGATGCAGGCCGAGGGCATCCGGATCGAACCGGTGTTCGAGATCGAGAGCCGCGAGGGCGTGTGGAAGGCGGTCGAGCGCGGCCTCGGCATCAGCGTCGTCGCCGACTTCGAATTCGTGCCGCATCCCAATCTGCGCGCGCTGGAGATCAGCGACCGCACCATCAAGACCCAGTACAGCATCGCGCATCACAGCGGGCGCGGTCATTCGCCGATCATCAAGGCGTTCATCGACACGGTCCGGCGGATGAAGGATCGTGATGCTACCGCGAGGGGGTCTTCGGCCCGGGCTTGAGTGCGAACAGCGCCAGAAGCGCAGCCAAGCTCAGAGCCGATGTGACCGCAAGCGTGTAGCCGCCGAGCGGCGAGATCAGGAATCCGAATATGAGGGGCGCGAGGGCTTGAGACAGTCGCGACGGCGCGCCGAGGAGTCCCAGGCGGTAGCCGTAATCCTTCGGACCGAATATCGCCAGCGGCAGCGTGCCGCGCGCGATCGTCAGGATTCCATTCCCCGCGCCGTGCAACAGCGCGAACACCCCCGCGAAGCCACCGCCGAACAGGCCGATGACACAGGCGCCCAAGGGATGTGTGATGCAGGCCAGGCGCGCCGACCAGAGCGGGTGGAAGCGCTTCAGCAGGCTCGCTTCGACAATGCGCGCCGCCACCTGCGCCGGGCCGATCAGTGCGCCCGCCGCGATCGCCTGCGCCTGCGTCGCACCGAGCGACTCCAGAATTCGCGGCAGATGAACCGCCATCGCCGACGTCACGCTCCAGGCGGCGGCGAAGGCAAAGGCCAGCAACACCATCGCGCGGTCGATGGCAATGTGCGGCTTCGGCGTGTCGGCCGCGATCCGATGCTCCCGCTTCAGCCTGGGGATCAGGAGGCCGTTGAGCGGCAAGCAGATCAGGATGTGCGCCGCCGCCCAGCCGAAACAGGTCCAGCGCCAGCCGATGGTTGCGAGCCCCCACGCACTCAGCGGCCAGCCGATCGTGCTGGCAAAGCCCGCGATCAATGTAATGCCGGTGATGGAGCGGCGGGCGGCGTTGCCGTAAATGCGCCCGAGCGCCGCGAAGGCTGCATCATACAGGCCGAGACCCATGCCGACGCCGAGCAACAGCCAGCTCACCGCCATCAGCACGGCGCCCTGCGACAGCCCGAGCAGGATCAGCCCCGACGCCAGGATGAGGTTGGACGCGCAGAGCACTTCGCGTCCGCCCATCCGGTCGATCTGGCGGCCGACGCGCGGACCGAGCAGCCCGGAGATCACCAGCGCCATCGAGTACGCGGCGAACAGCCAGTTGGTCGAGATGCCGAGGTCCCGCGCGATCGGGTCCGCGAGGATGGCGGGCAGATAATAGCTCGACGCCCAGGCAAGGGTTTGCGTGGTCCCGAGCGCAACAATCAGGACGTTGTCTGCGCGGCGGCTCATCCGGCGCGCGCGCCCGGCGTCCTGGGCGGGACCACTTCACCGTCTTCCTTGACGAACTGGCCGATGTCGGCCACGGCAAGAAGATCAAGCACGGCCTCGGACGGCCGGCACAGTTTCACGCCCCTCGGCGAGACCACGATCGGCCGATTGATCAGGATCGGATGCGCGATCATGAAATCGATCAGCTCGTCGTCGCTCCATTTCGGATTGGCAAGGTCGAGCGTCGCATAAGGCGTGCCTTTCTCGCGGAGCAGCGCGCGGGGCGTGATGCCCATGGCCTTGATCAGCGCGATCAGCGTGTCGCGCGCGGGCGGCGTCTTGAGATATTCGACGATCTCGGGCTCCTCCCCGCTTTGGCGGATCATGGCCAGGGTGTTGCGCGACGTCCCGCAATCGGGATTGTGGTAGATCGTGATCGTCATCGGATTGCTTCCATCTTCGTTTCGGTCTGCCGCAGGAGCCACGTCATCAGCGCCAGCGCGACCGTCGCCCCCAGCATCTCGGCGACGATAAATCCCGGCAGGTCCTGCGGGCGGATACCGGAAAACGTATCGGTGAATGATCGCGCGATGGCAACGGCTGGATTGGCGAAAGACGTGGACGCGGTGAACCAGTAGGCGGCCGTGATGTAGAGCCCGACCAGCCATGGAATCGCGGCCTCGCGAAACCGCAGGCCACCGATGATCGTTGCGACTAGGCCGAACGCGGCAACGAATTCCGCAAACCATTGCGGGAACCCGGTCCTCGCCTTGGCGGAGAGCTCCAGGAGCGGCAGGCCGAACATGGCATGCGCGACCATCGCACCCAGGATTCCCCCGAGCACCTGCGCCGCGACGTACTGCGCGGCGTGCGGCGGGCGGAGTTCGCCCTTGAGCGTGAACACCAGCGTGACCGCCGGATTGAAATGCGCGCCGGATATCGGTCCAAGGATCGTGATCAGCACCACCAGGATGGCGCCGGTCGGCAGTGTGTTGCCGAGCAGCGCCAGCGCCACGTCCTTGGTCAGGGTTTCTGCCATGATGCCGGAGCCAACGACGGTCGCGACCAGAAGCAACGTGCCGAGACCTTCGGCCACAAGGCGCCGTGGCAGATCGAAATCGCGCATCAGGCACGCGCCTTCTTTTTGCTCGTGGAAGGCTTGCACTGGGCGGCGGCGAGCGCCGGCGCGCAGATCTCCGGGTGGCCCGCGCAGCAATCCTTCATCAGGAAGGCAATGAGGTCGCGCAAACCGGTGAAATCCGCCGAGTAGATGATCGAGCGCGCCTCGCGGCGCGGCACGATCATGCCGGCGTGTTCGAGGTCCTTCAGATGGAACGACACGTTGGATGGCGACACCTCGACCGCCTCCGCAATCGCCCCCGCGGCCATCCCCTCAGGACCGGCCTTGACCAGCAATCGCACGATCCGCAGCCGCGTTTCCTGCGACAGTGCGGCAAACGCGGTTCGGGCTTGACGCTCCTTCATCTTTCGATAATCCTACAATTCAATAATCATTGAAATAAGGATAGCAGCCATGGACACGCTTGCCAATACCCGTTCGATCGTCGGCGCCCTGCTTCCGGTGGAAGAGCTGTCATCGGCAGCTCTCCTTTCCAGCCTTGAGGCGTACAAGGAAAAACCGCTGATCTTCAGCTACGACGGCCGGGACGTCCGCCCCAGCTACCACGTGACCGAAGTCAAAACCGGTTCATTCAGGGCGCTCGATTGCGGCGCGAACCCGGAGAGCTGGAGCGAGACCTTCATTCAACTCTGGGACATCGAGGAGGAAACCCGCGGTCACATGCCGGCCGGAAAGTTTCTTGCGATCATCCGCAAGGTCGACGAGGCCGTCGGCTTCGACCCGCAAGCCAGGCTGACATTTGAGGTGAGCGACGGTGTTCGGCCGATGCAGATCTATCGCGCGGAGCGCATGGAGACCGGCGACGCTGCGATCCGCGTCTATCTCTCGGCGCGCCCGTCGAGCTGCAAACCGCGCGACCGATGGCTCCAGGAACAGGTGTCCTGCTGCGCACCGAAAGCCAAACAGCCTTGCTGCGGCTGATGGATGCTTGAGCACTTCCCAGCGAAATCCCTGACATGGCCCGGCGTGTCACGCAGATTGGCGCTCACGGCCGCGGACTGCCCGGAAATCGCCGATCACTGAGTTGCCCGACAGGTCAAGCCTCCCGAGCAAAAATACTTCGCTTTATCCGAAGAACAACTCAGTGTATAGATGCACCCGTCTCACCCGATCGAGGGGCGCTGCGCATCGTCACGGGTGTTGCGGTGAGATGCGGTGGACGCCGAGTGCGCAACTGACGAGTGCGCATGACGCGGACGGTGAAATCGTGCAGGCCTGACGCCCTGGCGGCAGGTGTCTCTTCGCAGGACGTGAATGCGTCGTTGCGAAGACGGTGACAAAAAAGCCCAGTCTCGCCGGGGAGAGCACGTATAAGCCGTAACCCATCGCGCAGGGAAAGCCGGGTTGTTTCCGGTTACACCTGTGGTCCTACCCCCGTGCTTT
>NZ_JBXEJO010000100.1:0-28048 GCF_056837965.1 Bradyrhizobium ferriligni | reverse complement strand
CACCCCAGCCCTCCCCCGCAAGCGGGAGAGGGAGCGCACCTTCTCTGCGATGACCGTCTCCGCGATGACTGTCCGACCTTACAGGATCGCGCCTTAGCGCGGCTTGGGCATGCGCTTGAACTTGACGCTCTTGCCGTCGGCCTGCCGGGTGGCGATGTAGCCGGCCTCGAGGCACGCCTCGCGCTGCGGCATCTTCTCCTGCGGGCTGCGCAACGTCTCCCACCACGACGCCCGATGCGCGGCGCGCGGCAGCGCCGCGTCGATGATCGCCTCGATCTCCTCGAAGGTCAGCACGAATTCGGGCAGATGCTGCTTCTTCAGATAATCCCGCAATGCGTCGTAGTCGTTCACAACGTCCTCGATGACAAAAATCCGGCAACCACCCGTTAACCCATTCGGCGGCTGCTGTCGCCATTTAAGGCGACAACAACATTTCCCGATGCATGACGGCGCTTTGGAGCGGGACATGCGATTTCGGCGCGGAAAGGACGCAAGGCGGCGCTGGCGGCTATCGGCAAAGCTGCTGATCGCCTCGTCGGTTGCGACCGTCCTCGGCTTCTCCGCGGTCTGCGCCGGCGTGATGTTCGACATGCGCCGCGGCGAGGAGGAACTGGCCCGCCGCACCCTGGAGAATCTGGCGTCGGGCATCGAGGCCGACATCAGCCGCAACATCGAGCTCTACAACCTGTCGCTGCGCGCGGTCGCCAGCAATCTCGAGATGCCGGAGATCCGCAACATCAGCAAGGAACTGCGCCAGCTGATCCTGTTCGATCACGCCGCGACCGCAAAACATTTCGGCGCGATCCAGGTGTTCGACACCAAGGGCAATTTGACCATCGACGCGGCGAGCCTCGATCCGCGGCCGGAGAACCGCAGCGACGAGGAGTATTTCACGGTCCAGCGCGACAATCCCGATGCCGGCCTTTACATCAGCCGGCCGATGCTGCATCGCGGCGCCTACGCCATCGTGCTGAGCCGGCGCATCGTCGACGACGCGGGCCGCTTCCTCGGCGTCGTGGTCGGCTCGATCCGCTTCAGCTATTTCCACGATCTGTTCGGGCGGCTGAACCTCATGCCGGGCGACACCATCACCGTGCTGCGCAACGACCGCACCATCATTATGCGGACGCCGTTCGATCTCGACGTGATCGGCAAGAACCTCGCGGAGCAGCTGGACTGGAAGGCCGAGAACCTGAAGGCGGGCGGCGCCTTCTCGGGCAAGGGCCCGGTCGACGACACGCCGCGGCTCTATGTCAGGCGCAGCAGCTCCGGGCCGCTTTACGTGGTGGTCGGCAAGCCGCTCGAAGCCGTATTCAACCTCTGGCGCACCGAGGCCATTCGCATCGGCGCGATCATGGCGTTTCTGATCCTGTTCGTGCTCAGCGCAACGCTGGTCCTCGCCCGCGAGATCGTCCGCCGCGCCGACGCCGAGGACAAGCTCGAGGAGATGGCGACCACCGACGCCCTCACCGGCCTGAAGAACCGGCGCAAGTTCGACGGCGAGATCGAGCGCGAGTGGCGCCGTGCCGGCCGCTACGGCCAGCCGGTCGCGCTATTGATGATCGATGCCGATCATTTCAAGGCCTACAACGACACTTATGGGCATCAGGCCGGTGACCAGGTGCTGGTCGGGATCGCGATCTGCATTTCGGACGCGGTGCGCCGCGCCGGCGATTGCCCGGCGCGCTTCGGCGGCGAGGAATTCGCCGTGCTGCTGCCCAGCATGACCGCGCTCGAGGCCTTCAATCTGGCCGAGACCATCCGCCACAAGGTCCAGCAATGGTGCGCGGGCGAACTGATCACGACAGTCAGCATCGGCGTCGCCAGCATGCGGCCGACCGCGGGCCAGCAATGGTCCGACCTGATCGAGGCCGCCGACAAGGCGCTCTACGCCGCCAAGGCCAACGGCCGCAACCAGTCGGTGCTCGCAACCGTGCCGAAGATCGCGCTGGTGGCGTGAGGGGCCAAGCGGCTGCAAGATACCGGGCTTCACACGCAATCAGTTAGACACGGAGCTCTCTCCACATCGTCGTCCCTGCGAAAGCAGGGACCCATAACCACGGGGCTTCGTTGCAGAAGCCCGCTGTGGCTCCAGCGTTATGCAGCAGCAAGCATTGGTGGTTATGGGTCCCGGGTCGCGCTGCGCTTGCCCGGGACGACACTGAGTTTGTTGCGGCGTCGAGACTCATACATCGGCATTCTGAACGCTGCGCCGCCGCCGGCGCCAGCTCAGCCGCGCCGCTTCTTCTTTGGCTTCTTGCCGAACTTCGGTTTCGCCGACACATCCGGCCACTGTGTGACGCCGCCTTGGCCCGACTTGCCCGGATGCTTCTTTTTCTTCCCGAACCGTGGCTCGTCGCCGGATTTCGGCCTGAAGCCTTTTCCGTCCCGATCGGATCGGAACGAGTCCCTGGATTCCTTCTTTGACGCGTAGTCCTGGCGCGAACCGCTCGCGCCTTCGCTCGAAAACGCCCTGGCCTCGCGATCCGGCTTGCCGCGCCGCTTTCCTGCCCCCTCGTCGCCGCGTGGCGCGCTGTATCCGCCATCGTCATTGTCGCGCCAAGGATGGTGCCTGGGCTTGCGCGCCGGCTTCTCGCGCGCCTCGCCCTGCGGCGCATCCGCCAGCGGCTCGATGCGGATGCTGTCTTCCTTGTCCGGACGCTTGATCTTGACCGCGAAGGAATCCGCGACCCGCGCGGCGATCTCGAACTCGGTGGTCGTGTCCATGATCTTGATCGCGCCGATGTCGCGCTTGTCGATGCCGCCACGGCGGCAGATCATCGGCAGCAGCCAGCGGGCTTCGGCATTCTTCCGGCGTCCGATCGCGGCGCGGAACCAGACGGTCGCCTCCTCCATGCCATGACGCGCGGAGGACTTGCCGGTCTTCGATCGCGGCCCGGCGGCACGATCATCGCGGCGCGAGGCGCGCTCGCCGCGGCGATCGTCGCGGTCCCGGCCGCGTCCCTCGCCGGGATCGAGAATGTCTTCAGGCGCCGGCAGCCGCGCGCGATAGAGCCGGGCAAGCGCTGCGGCAATCGCCTCGGGCGAGCGTTCGGCGAGCAAGGCCTGCGCCAGTGCCTGATCATCTGATGTCGCCTCCTCGGAGAACACCGCATCCTGCAGCAGGCGATCATGGTCGAGCTTGCGGATCTCCTCCGCCTGCGGCGCAGAGCCCCACACCACATCGATACCGGCGAGATCGAGCAGCAATTCGGCGCGCCGCCGCCGTGCCGGCGGCACCAGCAGGATGCTGACGCCCTTGCGGCCGGCGCGGCCGGTGCGGCCCGAGCGATGCTGCATGACCTCGGGATCTTTCGGCAAATCCGCGTGAATGACGAGATCGAGGCTCGGCAGGTCGATGCCACGCGCCGCGACGTCGGTCGCGACGCAAACCCGCGACCGTCCGTCGCGCAACGCCTGCAGCGCCTGGGTCCGCTCGTTCTGGGTCATTTCGCCCGACAGCGCGGCGACGGAGAACCCGCGCTCGAGCAGCGCCGCCTGCAAATGCCTGACGGCCTCACGGGTGTTGCAAAACACCAGCGCGCTCGGCGCCTCATGGAAACGCAGCACGTTGACGACCGCGTGCTCGACATCGTCGGCAGCCACCCGGATGGCGCGGTACTCGATATCGGCATGGCCGCCCTCGTCACCGGCGACCTCGATCCGGAACGCCTGCTCTTGATACTGCTTGGCGAGCGCAACGATGCCGCGCGGGAACGTCGCCGAAAACAGCAAGGTGCGGCGGGCGTCCGGCGTGGTCTCGAGGATGAATTCCATATCCTCGCGGAAACCGAGATTGAGCATTTCATCGGCCTCGTCGAGCACGACGACCTTGAGTTCCGAAATGTCGAGACGGCCGCGCCGCAAATGGTCGCACAACCGGCCGGGCGTCCCGACCACGATGTGGGCGCCCTCGGCCAACTCGCGCTGCTCGCGGCGCGGGTCCATGCCGCCGACACAGGAGACGACGCGGGCATCGGCGTGTTCATAAAGCCATGCAAGCTCGCGCTGAACCTGCAAGGCGAGCTCGCGGGTCGGCGCGACGATCAGGGCCAGCGGGGCGGCAGCCGGCTCGAACCGCTCGGCGCCGTCGAGCAGGTCCTTTGCCATGGCCAAGCCGTAGGCAACGGTCTTGCCCGAGCCGGTCTGGGCTGAAACGAGGAGATCGCGGTCCACGGCGTCGTCCGCGAGCACGGCGAGCTGGACGGGGGTCGGCTGATCGTAGTTGCGCTCAGCCAAGGCGCGGGCGAGCGGCGAACTTGTGGTCGGAAAGGGCACGAGATGGGAAACCTTGATTGGTCCGGGCGCAGAACGTCGAGCGGGACGACCTGAAGCTGCGTACCCGGCAGGCGGCACAGCCGCATGACGATTTGGGGTGCTTTACGCCAAGACCGACCAAATCGCCATGCCCCCGTCGCAGAAAAGCTGGCGCGGATCAGGCTGGCTGCCCGATCGGGCCGTAGGGCCGGTCAGCGCGATGGCGGGTGACGGCTTCGCCTGACTCGCAAGACCCGTCTGATCGGCGAGAGCCGCCGCTACTTGCCGCCTTGGCGCATTTGAGAGGTCAAGAGGGAACGACAGCGGGACGAGCGCCGTCGTGGCACTCCTCTTGACGCTACATCACTTCGCCTTGAGCGCCTTCTCGTGGCTCTCGAGCGCCGCCGTCATCAGCTTCGGCAATTGCGCGGCATAGACCTCGATGAAAGCGGCATCGCCGCAGGCCTCCGGATCGCGCGCGGCCTGCTCGGCAACGCGCGCGGCCCTGGCCTCGCATTTCGCGAACATGTGCCAGAACCAGTCGGCATTCTTGCCGAGTGCCGGCTTGTTCTTCTTGATGACGGCGGCGCCGACCGCGCTCATCGCGCTGACGACGCCGGCGCCCAGCGTACTGATGGCGCGTGCGTTAAGGATGTCCTCGCGCCCTTGCGTGGTGGCATTGGTCGCGGTCGCTCGTCCCTTGGCCGGCATGCTGTGAGCTCCTTCGATCCCTGCGGCGGATGCAGCATCGGCCGCGGAAGTTGAGGAAGGCTCAAGGGGCATGGTTGAAAACCGCTATGGATTTCATTCCGGTTTTATGCACTTCCGAGCGATCGGGCCTGGAGGGGAGTTCTGCCCTCTCCTCCGCCGCGGGAATCCGTCAGGTGCCGTTACCCTTTGGCGCCGTAGCGGCGGATCAGCTGATCGGCGACATCATCGAGATCAGTGCCGACGACCTGCGGCTGCGGGCCGACGCCGAGCACATCGTTACCGGGACGCTTGATCAGCGCGGCCTCCCAGCCGGCGGCGACAGCGCCCAAGGTGTCCCAGGTGTGGCAGGCGATCAGGCAGAACTCTGAGGGCTTTGCCCCGAGCTCCTTCTCGACATAACCATAGGCCTGCCGCGACGGCTTGTGGTGCTTGACGCCGTCGGCCGAGAAGCGCCGCTCGAACAGATCGACGATGCCGCCATGGGTCAGCTGCCGGGTCTGCACCTCGAGCAGATTGTCGGTCAGCGTGAACAGGCGGAAGCCCGCCGCGCGCAGCTTGCGCAGCGCGCCGGGCACTTCGCCGTGCGGCGGCATGGTGGAGAATTTCTCGGTCAGCTCCTGCTTGTCGGACTCGTTGATCCTGATGCCGCGGGTGTCGGCCAGCATCTTCATGACCGCGGCGCCGATATCGGTGAAGGGCACGTAGCACCCGGCCACCGTGAGCGAGGCCGAGTACATGATGAAGTTGGCGAACCACAGCCGCATCGCGCTCTTGTCGTTGAAGATGCGCGCGAACACCGGCTCCATGGTCTCGAGGTCGAGCAGGGTTTCGTTGACATCGAACACAATCAAGGGAAGTGCCGCCATTTTGTTGGACTCCTGTCGTTTGGTTTTTGCTGGTCTCAGCCCCTGTCCTTCATCCGGCTGCGGTGCGCAGCCTGCTTGGCGCGGTTGCCGCAGATCGCCATGCTGCACCATCGGCGCGCCCGCGCCCGCGTGTGGTCGGCAAACATCAGCGTGCAGGCCGGGCCCTCACACGCCTTGATGTCGGAGAAGCTTTCCTCGCAGACGACCCTGGCCATCGCCTCGCCGATCGGCAGCAGCAATGTTTCGGCCGAGCGCCAGCGCCGCGTCCGCTCCAGCGCGAAACCGTCATGGCCGTCATCGCCGTCCTTTTGGCGATGCGCCACGATCCGGCTGAACGCCTGATCGCTTTCCAGCAGCCGGTTCAGCGGCTCGAGCTCCTTGAGCGCCCGCGGCGTCAGCGGCCGGCCCATATGCTTGCGGACGAAGCCGCGGAACCATTCGCGCAAATCGCGGGCCTGACCGGCGGCGTTGTCGAGCTCGCCAGGCGTCGCGCGCGCCTTGAGCTCGTCGAGCACATCGGGCGGCACCAGCTGCGCCTGCGCGAGCCAGCGCAGCAGGCCGTCGCCATCGGCGATCCAGTCGACCGGTGTATCGACCGGCGTCGCGATCGAATTGATGAAATCGAGGCCCAGGCTATCGGCGATGAACATCGCGGGCGGATGGGATTGCACGGTGACGCCCTCCTGGCGGCTTCCTCAGTCGCGAAAACAGTAACCTGATAAAATGCATTTGACAAGTTACTCGGCATAAGCCATAAGCGCGATAACCTATCAAACTTCATTTTAGAGGTTACGGCCGAAACCGGACTGAAACGAGGGAGCGGACAATGTCGAACGAGAATGTCAGCGTGGTGCTTGCGCGTGGGCCGATGGCTCGAGCTGGGCGCGGGTGATCACGGCGCTCGACGCCGAGGGCATTACCGCGGTGTCGGCGCCGCTGCCCCTCACCTCGCTCGCCGACGACATCGCCGCGCTGAACCGGACCCTGGACCGCGTCGCGGGCCCGGTGGTGCTGGTTGGCCATGCCTATGCCGGCGCCGTGATCGCCGGGACCCGCTCGCCGCGCGTGAAAGCGCTGGTCTATGTCGCGGCGCTGGCGCCGGATGAAGGCGAGACGGTCGCCGACGTGTTCTACCGGCTGCCACCGCATCCGTTCGCGCCCAAGCTCGCGCCCGACGCCAATGGCCTGATCTGGCTGCCGGAGTCCGCTTTCGCGGCGGCCTTCGCGCAAGGCGCGCGGTCCGAGGACCTCGCGGTGCTCGCCGCGGTGCAGCGGCCGATCTCGCCGGCCTGCATCACCGTGCCGGTCGGCCGCCCGCTGTGGAAGGACGTCCCGAGCTGGTTCCTGGTTGCCGAGGACGACCGGATGATCGCGCCCGAGACACAGCGCAGCATGGCGGCGCGGATGCAAGCGACCGTGCGTTCACATCCTGTCGATCATACCCCGATCGTCACCGCGCCGAAGCTCGTCACCGACATCATCCGGGAGGCGGTCGAGAGCGTTACAGAGCACTGACCTCTTCCCACGATTTCGGACAGGAGAGCTGCCATGCAGGAGAAACGTCTCTCGGCCGACCGGCTCGGCGCGTTTTCCGACGCGGTGATCGCCGTCATCATCACGGTGATGGTGCTGGAACTGAAGCCACCGGAGGGCTCGCGGTTCGCCGACCTGCTGCCGCTGTGGCCGACCGCGATCAGCTACGCGGCGAGCTACCTGTTCATCGCGGTGATCTGGGTCAATCATCACCATCTGCTGCATCTGGTGCGGCAGCCGACGCCGCGGCTGATCTGGCTGAACTTCGTCCACTTGTTCGCAGTCTCCCTGCTGCCGTTCGCCACCGCATGGGTCGCGCGATCGCACATGGCCGCCGCGCCGGTGGTGGTCTATGCGGTGATCTTCCTCCTGATCGACCTCGCCTATCTCGCCTTCGAACGCGCGGTGCTGGCGCAGGCGGACCAGAGCGCGATCTCCGAGCGCGTGCGAACCTGGACGCAGCGCCGCACGCTGCTCGCGCTGCTGGTGTTCGCGGCCGGCGCCGCCATCGCCCCGTTCATGCCGCTGCTGGGCTTTGCCACCGTGTGCTGCGCCCTGCTGCTCTATCTGCGTCCCGAAGCGATCAGCGGGCTCGCCAAGCAAATCAAATCCTAAGTCCCAGAACTCACCAGCGCACGACCAAAAGGAGTGACAGATGTCTCAGGTCAAGTACCGCACCGCCGATGTCGATGGCTTTAACATCTTCTATCGCGAAGCCGGTTCGCCCGGCGCGCCGAAGCTGCTGCTGTTGCACGGCTTCCCGAGCGCGGGCCATATGTTTCGCGATCTGATCCCGCAACTCGCGGACAAGTTCCACATCGTGGCGCCGGATTTGCCAGGCTTCGGCCAGTCGGACATGCCGCCGCGCGACAAGTTTAACTACACCTTCGAGCGCATCGCCGGCGTCATCGATCGCTTCACCGAGGTGATCGGCTTCGATCGCTTCGCGGTCTATGTGTTCGACTATGGCGCGCCGACCGGCTTCCGCCTGGCGGTCAGGCATCCGGAGCGGATCACGGCGATCATCTCGCAGAACGGCAACGCCTATGAGGACGGCCTCAGCGACGGCTGGACGCCGATCAAGGCCTATTGGCAGGATCCCTCGCCGGCAAACCGCGACGCCCTGCGCGCCTTCCTGACGCCCGACACCACGCGCTGGCAGTACACCCACGGTACATCGGATCCGCAAACGGTGTCGCCGGACGGCCAGAACCTCGACAATTACTACATGGCGCGGCCGGGCGCGCACGACGTGCAGCTCGATCTGTTCGGCGACTACAAGAGCAACGTCGCGCTCTATCCCACCTTCCAGACTTACTTCCGCACCCACCAGCCGCCGTTCCTCGCGGTGTGGGGCAAGAACGATCCGTTCTTCCTGCCGCCGGGCGCCGAGGCCTTCAAGCGCGACAATCCGAAGGCGGTTGTCAAATTCCTCGACACCGGCCACTTCGCGCTGGAGACGCATGCCGCCGAGATCGCGCTAAGCATTCGCGACTTCCTGAGCCGCTGACGTCAAGCGCGCCGATCCATCGGGGAATGCACATGACCAGATCCGTCGCCATCGTGACCGGCGCAAGCTCCGGCATCGGACGCGCTACCGCGCTGCGGCTCGCGCGGGATTTTTCCGCCATCGTGCTCGTCGCGCGCAGCGGCGAGAAGCTGCGCGAGGCAGCTCAGGAGATCGAAGGTCGTGGCAGCACGCCGTTGGCGCTCGAGCTCGATCTCTCCACGCCCGATGCCGCCGATGAAGTGGTCAAGACCGCGCTGGATCGCTTCGGCCGCATCGACGCGCTGGTCAATGTCGCCGGCGCGGTGGCGGGACTCGATCTGTTCGAGATGACCGATACGCAATGGGACGCCGGCCTCGCGCTCAAGTTCCACGGCGCCAGGCGGCTGACGATCCGCGCCTGGGACGCGCTGAAAGCGTCGCAAGGCGCTGTCATCTTCACCTCAGGCAATGCCGCCGTGCTGCCGCGCGCCGGCGCCGCGGCGGTGGGCACGATCAATACCGCGATCGAGGCACTTGCAAAAGCCTTCGCCGAGCGCGGCATCGACGACGGCGTGCAGGTGAACTGCGTGTCTCCAGGCGCCGTGATGACCGGACGCCGCCTCGCGATGCTGGAGAAGGCCGCGGCGGCAAAGCAGGTGGATCTGGATGCCGCCAAGGCCGGCTTCCTCAGGCAGGCCGGGATCAGGCGGTTCGGCACGCCGGAGGAGATCGCCGACCTCGTCGCCTATGCCGTGTCGCCGCCGGCCCGCTGGATGACCGGCACCGTGCTGCGCATGGACGGCGGCGAGATCAGATCCGTTTGAGGTCGCGCGCCTACGCCGCCGTGACGCGCCAGATCACGTTGCCGACGTCGTCGGCCACCAGCAGCGAGCCGTCGGGGCCGAGCGCGACGCCGACCGGGCGGCCGTACGACACCTTCTCGTCGGGCGCGAGGAAGCCCGACAGGATGTCGCGCGCCGGCCCTGCGGGACGGCCGTTCGCGAACGGCACGAACACCACCTTGTAGCCCGACAGCGTCGAGCGATTCCACGAGCCGTGCTGGCCGATCACCATGCCGTCGGGGAATCCCGGCAGCGTGCCCTGCGGCATCCAGCACAGGCCGAGCGAGGCGGTATGGCCGCCGAGCGCGTAGTCCGGCTGGATCGCCTTGGCGACCATCGCCGGATCCTGCGGCACGCGATCGTCCACCGTCTTGCCCCAGTAGCAATAGGGCCAGCCGTAGAAGCCGCCGTCGCGCACCGAGGTCAGATAGTCAGGCGGCGTCTCGTCGCCGAGGCCGTCGCGCTCGTTGACGACGGTCCAGAGCACATTGGTGGTCGGCTCCCACGCGATGCCGACCGGATTGCGCAGGCCGCCGGCGAAGATGCGGCTGGTGCCGGCGACGAGATCGAGCTCGTAGATCGCGGCGCGGCCTTCCTCGACCGCAAAACCGCTCTCGGCGATGTTGCTGAGCGAACCGACGCCGGCATAAAGCTTCTTGCCGTCGGCGCTCGGCAGCAGGCTGCGCGTCCAATGCCCGTCAGGCTTGAAGCTGACGAGCTTGCGTCCCTGCGCGGTGATGCGATCGGCGCCCGCGGCATAGGGAAACGCTACCACGCCGTCGGTGTTGCCGACATAGAAGGTGTCGCCGACCAGCGCCATGCCGAACGGCTGGCTCAATCCTTCCATGAAGGCACCGCGGCTTTCGGCGACGCCGTCGCCGTCACGGTCGCGCAGCAGCGTGATGCGGTTGGCGCTGACGCCGAGCGCCGCGGCGCGCCGCATTGTCGCCTGCATCGCGTAGTGGAAGACGCTGCGCGGCGTGCCAGCGATCTGCGTTGCCTCCGCGATCAGGACATCGCCGTTCGGCAGCACGTTGATCCAGCGCGGATGATCGAGCCCGGCCGCAAAGGCGTTGACCTTGAGCCCGGGCGCGGCGACCGGCTTCTGGTCCTTGTCCCAGCCCTGCGCCGTCGGCATCTTGAGCGTCGGGATCGCGCCCTGCGGCTTGGCCTGCGGGATCTGCGGCGCGCTGCCCCAGGCCGGCGCGGGCTGCGCGCCCTGCATCCGCCGCCACGCCAAGGCGCCGGCCCCGATCGCCGCGACGACGCGGGCAAAAACTCCAGACGTGCTCATGAACTTCCCCTGTATTTGCGCCGTGTTAGCGAGCCTTGTCATTCCCTTGCCGGCCGGCCGCGGCCCCAGCAGCATTCGCATAATGCCGGCCCTGATGACAGTAGTTATACGATCTTCGCAGCCGCGCACGAATCGGGGAGACTGGCTGCACGCTCCCTTGTCAGGGCGTTTTCCTCCCTGGACCTTGCCCGCCGCAGTGGCGGGCTTCCTTTTACGAACCGCCCCGGTTTTTCGAGGCGCCGCTCGCGCATGCGCCGTTATAGCCATAGAAGCATAACGGGCCGGCGACGGATATATGCTGCCGTGCAGAGCCCGGCCGGAGCACAAGTCCCCTTCACAGGATCCTGATCCGACGCTCACGCAGATTTGCCCTTGCGAGATGCATGGCAGATCAGGAACGCCGCTCCATGGCGGTCGTTGGTCGGGACACCAGCAAGGAGAGTGTGAATGCAACGAAAGACCAAGATATTGTCCCTCGCCGCGGCGTCCCTGATCGCAACAACGGCAGGCGCGTTCGCACAAGGCTACTATCCTTACGGGAACCCTGGTCCGAGATATTACGGCGGCCCCCGCTATCAGGCCGTGCAGCCTGATGTGATGTACTCTCCGGCGGAGCCGGGCTGGTACGGTTCATTCAACGGCACCAACCATCCAACGCCGAGCTCGACCCAGGGCGACGTGGGTCCTGAAGGGAACAACAACGGTACGCTGACCGGCGTCTACAGGCGCTGGTAGCCACGCAAATTTAAGGCCCGTCGCTCAGCTTGAGCGACGGGCCTTTTTTGCTGTTCCACGTTCCACGTATGCAAAACGTGGGAACGTGAGGTTCGACTTTTCTGCTGAGGCGTTACTTCACCATCGCGCCGTAGACGATGTCCTGCACATTCTCGCGATAATATTTGCGCAGTTCGCCCGGTGCCGCGGTTCCCACCACGACGACAAGGCGCTCCTTCGGATCGCAGAAAAACTGCGTGCCGTAGGCGCCGTTCCAGGTGAACTCGCCGGGATTGCCCGGCACCGACGACAGCCCCTCGCCGGTCCGCACCGCGACCGACAGCCCGAAGCCGAAGCCGCCGCGATGCGGTTCGACCGCGGCGACGTTGTTCTTGATCTCGGGCCCGAGATGGTTCGACGTCATGTGATGCACCGTCTTGGGGCCGAGGATGCGCTTGCCGTCGAGCTCGCCGCCATTGAGCAGCATCTGTCCGAAGCGCAGATAGTCGCCGACGGTGGCGAACGAGCAGGCGCCGCCGCAATCGAACCTGGTCGGCGTATCGAGCAGCTTGATGGCTTGCGGCTTGCCGGTGAGCGGATCGTTGGGGAACGGACGGGCCAGCCGCGCGCGCTGTGCGTCGGCCGGGTGGAACGTCGCATCCTTCATGCCGAGCGGCTTCCAGACACTGGCCGCGAGATAATCGCCGAGCCGCTGGCCAGAGACCTTCTCGACGACGGCGCCGAGCACGTCGATCGAGAAGCCATATTCGAACTCGGTGCCGGGCTGATGCACCAACGGCAGCTGGGTGATGCGGTCGATGAAGGCCTGGGTATCGCCCTCGACCGCCGGCGCGGTGCCGTCGGGATAGAGCCGCGCCAGTGCGCTCGAGCTGTCGGGCCGGCCGCCATACATCAGGCCGGAGGTGTGGCGATAGAGATCGTGGATGAAGATCGGCTGCGCCTGCGGCTCCATCTTCAGCGAGCCGTCGGCCTGCTGCACGCCGACCTTCATGTCGGCGAACGCCGGATAGAACTCGGCGACCTTGGCCTGCAGCGGCAGCTTGCCCTGCTCCATCAGCGTCAGGCCCGCGACCGCCGCCATCGGCTTGGTCATCGACGCCAGCGCGAACACCGCGTCGATCGGCATCGGCGTGCCCTTCACCGGATCGAGCTGGCCATACGCCTTGTAATGCACGAGCTTGCCGTCGCGCGCGATCGCCACCACGGCGCCGGGCACGCGCTTGGCCGCGATCTCGCGCGCAAAGAAGTCGTCGAGCCGCGCCAGCCCCTGCTCCGAGAAACCGACCTGGTGCGCCGACGCTTCCGGGAGCGGCGCGGCGTGGGCGATGCTGACAGCAAGACAAGTGGCGGCGGCAGCCGCGGCAATGACGGTTTTTCTCATTGTTTCCTCACCGGGGACCGCGGGCGATTTGTTATGGCGTTCGCTGCCCGCAGCTCGCAGGATTAGATCACGCCGGCAAGGGCGACAAGACTTCGCGGCGCGCGGCCGCGTCACGCGGGTGCATGCCTTCGCGAACGAAGAACGGCTCGACCTCGTGCTCGAACGTCTTCAGCGCCGCGCCGATCGCCTGGTGCATGTCGAGATATTTGTAGGAGCCGAGCCGGCCGCCGAAAATGACGTTCGGCCGCGACGCCGTCATGGCGTGATAGGACGCGAGCATGGCGTGGTCGGCGGCGGTGTTGATCGGATAATACGGCTCGTCGCTCCGGCCCGCGAAGCGGGAATATTCGCGGTAGATCGTCGTCCGCGCCCCGGCATATGAGCGCTCCGGATGCAGATGCCTGAACTCGTGGACGCGGGTGTACGGCACCTCGGCGTCGGCATAGTTGATGACCGCGGCGCCCTGGTAGTCGGCGACGTCGTGCACCTCGCGCGCGAAGTCGACGGTACGCCAGCCGAGATGGCCGCAGGCATAGCCGAAGAAGCGGTCGATCGGACCGGTATAGACCAGGAGCTGCCGCGGATTGATGCGATCGGCGATGTCGAAATAGTCGACGCCGAGCCGGACGTCGATCGCGGGATGATCGAGCATCCGGCGGAAGATCGCGGTGTAGCCACTGGCTGGCATGCCCTCATAGCGGTCGGCGAAGTAGCGATCGTCGAAGGTGAAGCGGACCGGCAGGCGGCCGATGATGTCGGCCGAAAGCTCACGCGGATCGGTCTGCCACTGCTTCTGCGTATAGCCGCGGATCAAGAGATCGTAGAGCGTGCGGCCGACCGAGGCGATTGCCTTATCCTCGAGATTGCCGATCCCGGAGGCACCATGCCTCCCCGCGGCGCCGTGCACGGCCGCCTCCGCCGCGATCACGGCGCGGGCCTGCTCGGGCGTCATGGCGCGCCCGAACACCGCGCACACGGTCGCAAGGTTGATCGGCATCGAATAGACGCGGCCCTTCGCCACCGTGAAGACGCGGTGACGGTAGCCGGTGAACTCGGTGAAGCGGTGCAGATAGCGCCAGACGGTCTCGGAATTGGTGTGGAAGATATGCGTGCCGTAGCGATGCACCTCGACGCCGCTGTCGGGGTCAAGCTCCGAATAGGCGTTGCCGCCGATATGCGGACGGCGGTCGAGCACGCAGACGGAGCGGCCGAGCCTATTCGCCACCTGCTCGGCGATCACAGCGCCGAAGAAGCCCGCCCCCACCACGACGACGTCGAAGCCATCAAGCTGCATGTGCACTCGCCCCTCATGTCGGATCGCGACGGCGCCCGACGGAGCTTCAACGTGACGGCACGGCGGTTTCGGGCGAAATAAATCCGCCCGTCAGCATAATTCCGAGCCCGGAACGGCCGGCTCGGCCGTTCAACTGACAGCCTGCAAGGCGACGGAAATGCCCGCGCGAGCAGCAACACCATCAAGCGCGGAGGTCCCATGTCCGTGATCTGCGTCCTGTACTCCAGCAACACCACCTATGATTCGCTGCGCGGCATTCTGGCGATGGCGGCGGCCGAGCTCGACCGGCTCGGGCATGAGGTCAAGATGCTCGATCTGCTGGCGCCGGATTTCTCGGCCCGGCTCAACGCCCTGCTGCCGCGGCGCGCCGAGACCATGGCGCTCGGCTTCTCCGGCATCGGACTCGATATCCACACCAAGGACGGCAGATTGTTCTGGGACGTGGCCCAGATCCCCGTCTTCACCTGGTTCTGCGATCATCCCTGCTATTTCGCCCGGCGCCACGGGCTCGAGAGCCGCTACACCGCGCATGGCTACGTGTTTCCGGACCACGCCGCATTCAACCGCGATCATCTGGGGGCCAATGGCGCCGTGTTCGCGACCCATATGGGCATTCCCGATCCCGGCTTCTTCGGCGGCCTGCCGCCCGAGAAGCGCAACGACCGGCTGATCTTCGCCAAGTCCGGCTGGAATCCGGTGGCGCTCGAGCGCGGCTGGCGCAAGACGATGCCGCCAAAGCTTTTCGCGCTGCTGTTCGACGCGATCGCCGAGGCGCGCGGCAAGACCTGCGGCGCATTTCCGAAGATCATCGTCGACGTCGCCGAGCAGCATCTGGTCTATCTGAAACCCGGCAGCGACCTGTTCAACGTGATCCTGACCCGGCTCGACAACTACACACGAGGCGTGCGCACCCGCGAGGTGGGCGCGGTGCTCGCCGACTATCCGGTCGACTTCATCGGCGGCGGCTGGAGCGATCTCGACGTCAGCGGGCGTCCGGCCCGCGTGCTCGGCGCGATGACGTTCGATGCGATGCGCGAAGGCCTCGGCAGCTATCTTGCAGCGGTCTCGCTCAATCCCAATATCGATCTGTCGGTGCATGACCGGGTGTTCTTCGCGCTCGGCGCCGGCACCGTGCCGGTGTTCGACGCCAACCGCTTCTCGGCCGCGGAGATGCCGCATCTCGCCCGCTTCAGCTTCGGCCAGGACACGATCAGCATCGCCGCCGCCGTCGAGGCCGTGCTGGCCGATCCCTCAGCGGCGCTGGCGGCGGCCGCGACCACCTTGCGCGAACTCTATCCGCGCTTCTCGATGCAGCGGTCGGTGCAGGACATCCATGAAATCACGATGTCGATCGCGGGCGCCGCCGGCGCCAGTTTGTTGCCAGCCGAGCCGGTGCCGGCCGGCGTCTGGACGCCGAAGCAGGCGGCCTGATCGCGCCGCCATTTCCGTGGCCGCATCGCGCCCGCTACGCTACCATGCGCCGGTCACCTCCGATCGGGGCCCGCATGAACCGCCGCGCGTTTGTCTCGGGACTGGCCGTTGCCGCGGCGCTCGCGGGCTTCGCCGCGCCGGCTGCAGCCGACGGCAAGCGGGTGGCGCTGGTGATCGGCAACGGCGCCTACAAAAGCGTGCCGGCGCTGTCCAATCCGCCAAATGATGCCGGCGATATCGTAGCCGCGCTGCAACGCCTCGGCTTTGCCGTGACGCTCATCACCAATGCAGGCTTCGACGAGATGCGGCGCGGGCTGATCGCATTCGGGCGCAATGCCGCCGGCGCCGACATGGCGGCGGTGTACTTCGCCGGCCACGGCATGGAGATCAACGGCGACAACTGGCTGATCCCGGTCGATGCCGAGCTGAAGCGCGATACCGACGCCGCCAATGAAGCGATCAGCCTGCAAAGCGTGATGCTGCAGGTCGCCAACACCGGAAGTCTCGGCCTCGTCATCCTCGATGCCTGCCGCAACAATCCGTTCGCGGCGAAGATGAGCCGCTCGCTCGCCACCCGCGCCGCTGCCGGCAGCGGGCTCGGCCGCATCGAGCCGGTCGGCAACGTGCTGGTCGCCTATGCAGCGCGCGACGGCACCATTGCGCTCGACGGCGACGGCCGCAACAGCCCGTTCGCCGCGGCGCTGCTCCGCAACATCGAGACGCCAGGCGTCGAGGTCACCTTCATGTTCCGCAACGTCCGCGACGACGTGATGGAGGCGACGCGCAACGCGCAGCAGCCGTTTGTGTACGGCTCGCTGTCGCGCAAGGCGATCTATCTCGTGGCCGCGCCGCCGGCCGACGCCGCCGCCACGAAACAGGCGAACGCTGCGCCGGCAGCCGCCGCATTGTCGGCGCCATCGACGACGTCAGCCGGCGCGATCGATCCCGCGCTGGTCGGCACCTGGGAGATCATGGTGCCGGATGGTCGCGGCCAGTCACGCTGGATCTGGCGGATCATGGCCGACGGCACCTACAGGTTCCACACCGAGCCCGCGCGCGCCGCGCGCCCGCACGAAGGCACCGTCAGCTTCGCCAACGGCCGCTGGACACTGCATGCTCTGCGAGGACTGAGGAACTACAGCGACGGCGGCTCCTACGAGATCCGCGACTCAACTGCCGTCATCACCGGCAAGCTCGGCACCGGCTATTGGAAGCGCAGCGTGGAGTGAGGGGCGCGGCGCGATGGTGCAGCCGCAAGCCTCGCCCCCTTTCATAAATCCAGTTCACCCGTCGCCGGGTAGGCCACCGTGCCGTCGCCCTGGACGACGGCGCCTTCGGTGAGACGGGCGGGCTCGAGGCGGCCCTCCCCCATGATGTGGACGACGGTCTCGCCGGACGCAATCAGATAGTCGGCGACGATGCGGCGGTGGCAGCGCCACCACACCGCTTCCGAGCACATCATCGCACAGCGTTGCCGGCGCCCCTCGTCGCGCAGATGCTGGAGCGCCGCATGAAACTGCGGCGACAACGCATAATCGGCATAGTTGTGAAAACTCTCGTTGGTCCAGAATCCATTGACGGACGGCGGCACGCTTCGCGCCTTGCCGCGGAGCCCGCCGAGATCGGCCAGATGCTCATACGAGATGCCCGCGGCCTTGAGCGGCTTGGGCAGCGTATCCTTGTTGAACTGCGGATTGGTTCGCGACCGCGGCACCGTTCGGATGTCGACGATGCGGTCGATCGCGGCCGTGCCGAGGAGAGCGATGAAATCCTCGAGGCTGCGGGTGGAATGACCGATCGTGAAGAACGGAAGCGCCACGTCTTTGCTAGGCATGATGCAGCGCGCTGCCCTTGTGGGCCGCGACGTGATCGGTCTTGTCGCTCTTGATCTCGTATTGCGGATCGGCCTCCGAGGCACGGTGCGTGTGCCCCTTGTAGTCGAAATCGCTGGTGTGAACCGCGATGATGGTACCCGAGACGCGGCCGGCCTCGGAATTCCAGCTGACGTGATCGCCGACTTTGAATTTCCTGGTCATGCTTGAAGCCTCCTTATGGCGCGGAATTGCTCGCACGATACGACGCCAATCGGCGGCACGGGACTAAAAAAGCCTGCCGGAGCAAACGAGCTCGCAGCCGATCAAGTTCCGGCCTCGCGTTGAGATTCAAGTGTCTCCCGGCGCGCCGGACATTTCATGGCCCTTGGGGCACGTAAGTTCAACCAGGATTTCATCCGCAGAAGGACACGTCGGATCGTTGCGATCCGGGGGACGGTGGTCCCCATAGACCGCCACCTGCGACGATCGCATCCTGGTGAGGATGGTCACGCCGTTCGGCGATCTCGCCACTCAGCGACGGCGGCCACCGCCATGAAAGCCGCCGCCTCCACGCATGCCACCAGCGCGCATGCCGCCACCGCCGCGATGGAAGCCACCGACACCAGCCCGCATACCGCCACCGCGGATCGCTGCCGGCCGGCCGCCGCCGACGCGTCCACCGACACGCGTGCGCGTTACGCTTCTGTGCGAGACCGCAGCGCGATTGCCCGCGCGCGTATGGGCGCGGGTGACGTTCCGGCTGCTGGTTCGGGATATGCTGGCGCCACGATTGCCGGTGCGTTGCGAGACTGCGGCCTTGGCGCGGCCTGCGCCGGCATTCGAGAACTTGCCGCCGGGTCCGCCGGTCCGATTGCGCAGGGCTTCGCGCGCGGCCGGCGTGTTGCCGCTGCCGAAGCGCCGCGCCACGCCGGCATCGCGATAGGCCACGCCACCGCGATGCGCGGGATTGTGAGCCCAGTTGTTGGTCCTGATGTTGGTGCGGTTGAACTGGTTATAGCGGTTGACGTTGACGTAGACGTTGCGGCCCCACCAGTTGCAGCCGCCCCAGATCGCCGCGCCGACGGCCACGCTGGCGGTGAAGCCGATCACGCCCGCGGCGACATAACCCGGCGGAGACCAATAGAACGGCTGATAGTCGGGATAATCCCAGGCTCCGTAGACGACGCCGGGATCGTAGACCGGGACGTAATATTCGTCTGGATTGACCGGTTCGATCGAAATCGCCTGCTGCATGCCCGACGGCGCGGTCACGCCGGCGGGAGGCGCGCTCTTGGTCACCTTCTGCTGCGGCGTCGATTTGAGATTGCCGGCCGCGTCGGCGCGCTGGCGCAGGGTCTGCACGGCACTCATCACGTCCTGCTCCTGCGCGAGGAATGCGTCGCCGAGCTGTTGCACCCATTCGAGCTTGTCGTTCATCATCTGCAGAACTTGCGGCACCGCCGTAAGGGCCTTGACGCTCGGATCCCAGGACTGCTTCTGCATGGCATCTTCGAGCGCCTTGCCGGTGACGGTCTTGTTGTCTTGCGACCACCGCGCCGCCTCGACGACTTCCAACGGATAGGTCGACGCCATCAGGATCTGCGACAGCAGCGCGTCCGGATAGAGCGCGATGGGCGCCACCAATTGCTCGATCTGTCCGTCAGGAAGTTTTGCCGGAGCCGCTGCTGGCGCCGCGGCCTGGTTCTGCGTCGGCGGCGTGGCCGTTGGGGCCTGGGCGTATGCCGGAAAGGCAATCATCAGTCCGGTGGCCAGCGCTGCGCCAACAAGGGTGAAGCGATGCAATTTCAGAAGTCGCATCTTCATTATGCTTCCTCGCTTTCCTTATGTCCCGGTTTACTGGAAGCTGAATATCCGCTTCCAATCATCCTTCATGCTGGCGACAGTCCAGCCATTGGCGCTCGCCGCGTCGAGCCCCTTGTCGAGCTTGCCAAAGGGAGACTTGCGGTCGTACGCGTATTCGCGCTCGGCATCCGTGTGATGCACGATCAGGCCGAAGCGGCGGCCGCGCGCGCCGGTGGTCCACTGCAGCATCTGGAAGTCGCCGTCGGAATTGCCAAAGGCTGCGATCGGCCGGAGGCCAATATGAGAGTTGATGCCGACCGGCTTGCCGGGTCCGTCATCGACGAGATCGATGGCCGGCAGGCGCATCAGAACCGGCCCATCTTTGCCGACCTTGAACTGAGTCTTGATGGTCGATCCCACGACCTGCTCCGGCGGGATGCCGTAAACACGCTCGCTCCACGGGCGCATGAATTCAATGCCGCCGCCGGAGACGATGAAGGTCTTGAAACCATTGGCTCGCAAATATCCGAGCAATTCGAGCATAGGCTGATAGACGAGATCGGTATAGGGCCTGTTGAATTTCGGATGACGCGCCGTCTTGATCCAGTCGCTGGCAATCTGCTCGAACTCGGCGGTGGTCATGCCGGCATGGGTCGCCATGACAAGCTCAACAAGGCCCTTCTCACCCGCCTTGGCCAGCGTTGCGATGTCCTTGTCGAGGACGGCCTTGAATGGTTGTTTCTGTTTCCATTCCGGATGCTTGCCGGACAACGCCTTGACCCGGTCCAGCACAAAGGCGAGCTGCACATACATCGGCTGCTCGCACCAGAGCGTGCCGTCATTGTCGAATGTCGCGATGCGCTCCGGCGCCGGCACGAAATCCGACGCCCCTTCCCTCGTCACCGCGGAGACGAAGTCCAGGATCGACTTCTTCGTCTGGCCGTCATTCCAGGACGGAAGAGGTTCACTCTGGGCCCGGGCAGACCGCCCCGAGACCGACAGCGTCGCAGCAGACACCAGCAGACCTGCCAGGATCTTTCGGCGATCGACAAAGCTTCTCTTCACAGGCGCCTGTCCTCCAGTTCGACCGTTCGCAAGAGTTGAACGGCCCCGCGATCCGGGGCCGTTCTGTGGATTTCAGTTGCCGGTGGGCAGGCCGATATGGAAGCCGTGCTTGGCCAGCTCATCCCGGAAGAACGAGAAGCGTTCGTATTGTTGAATCGTGATCGGTCCCGCGTAGGTCTCGCTCTGAATCTTCCGCGGAGGATATTTCACATAGGTCTTCATCAGATCCTTGATCGAGTCATTGATCGTGACCATGATCCAGGTGCGCTCGGTGTAATTGTTCATGAAGATGTCGTAGCGCTCCTGCGGATCCTGCCAGAGATCGAAGACCTGGGGAACGGTCGCCACGTAGGACTCCGGTCCCTTCCAGCCGAGGTTGCTGTCGACCGCCAGACCGCCGGTCTTGACGCCGTCATCGCCGCGCAGGTTGAACACTGCCTTGTAATTGCCGACGCGCGCTGCGCCTGGCGTAAGCTCGGACTCGGTGAAAAAGAACCAGCTCTTGCGTTCCGACTTTCCGGACCCGAACAGGATCGGAGACATGTCGATGCTGTCGAAAATGATCGGCTTACCCTCGCGATCGTTCTCCGGCAGCTTCACGCCGGCGAGCTTTGCGAACGTCGCCATGTAATCCAGGCCGCCGACGATGTCGGAGTTCTTCGTACCGGCCTTGATGCCCGGCCCCCACGCGATGGACGGCACGCGGTTGCCGCCTTCGCGGATCGTGCCCTTGGTGCCGCGGAACGGAGTATAACCGGCATCCGGATAGACGTCCTGCCAGGCGCCGTTGTCGGTCGTCCAGAACACATAGGTGTTCTTGTCGAGCCCGAGCGACCGCACCTTGTCCATGATACGGCCGATGCGCGTATCGTTTTCCACCACGGAGTCGGCGAACTTGCTCTTCGATAGCGATTTGCCCTGGAATTCGGGCGCCGGCATGTTCGGCTGGTGCACCTTCATGAAGTTGATGCTCATGAAGAACGGACCCGAGGACTTGTTGCGATCCAGATATTCGAGCGAGGCCTTCTCGACATAGTCGTCGAAGAAGGGGATGCCGACCACGCCTTTGTCCGGCGTGTTGACGTACTGGCCGTTGATCTTGAAATCCTCCTTCGCCTTCTCACCGGCGTTTCCGGACAAAGCGCCTTTGGTGACCTTCGTGAACATCGCCCTGAGTTCGGGGTCCATATCGGGAAACCACGTCGGGTCGGCGTAAGTGTAGGCATTGAGATGATACAGCCCGCAATACTTCATCTCGTCGTAGCCCTGGGCGTTCGGTATCGCGTAATCGTCCTCGCCGAGATGCCATTTGCCGGTGAAGAAGGTCTTGTAACCACCGGTCTTCACGACCGAGGCGAGCGTCCATTCTGCTGCAGGAAGCCCGCCGCCCTGCCCCTGGAACGCCACTGTCGTCATACCGCTGCGATTTGGAATTCGGCCGGTCTGCACAGCGGCGCGTCCCGGCGTGCAGCTCGGTTGCGCATAGAAAGACATGAACTGCATTCCTTCAGCCGCCAGACGATCGATGCTCGGCGTCGGCATGCCGCGATTTTCACCGCCGCCGTAGGGGCCGGAGTCCCCGTAACCAAAGTCATCCGACAGGATCAGGATGATGTTCGGCTTTGCTCCGCCGGCAGAGGATGACGGCTGCGGGGTGGTGGCCTGCGCCTGCGCTGTCTGGATGGGCGCCATGGCCGAGAAGGCGGCGATGGTGGCGAGCGAACTCGAGGCCGCGAGCAGATTGCGGCGGCTGACGTCTTTCGTCATTTTCTTCTCAGTCATCACTTTCTCCCTGGACGAGTTACGCACCGAAATCCGAGGTGGCTGGTCGACGTGTCGATCGGCTCGGCATGGCGCGCCGCCGGTCGATAGCGCCGGCAATAGTTTGGCGCGCAAAGATGCGAGCCGCCCTTGATCACCTTGCGCGGTATCCTGCTGAGCGGCAGCGACGGATCGTGGCTGTCATGTTCGGAACCGCCGCGCGGGTTCTGGGGAATGCAGCAGGCTTTCTTTGCATCGGCGCGGTGTTTCGGGGCCCACCAGTCGCAGGTCCACTCCCAGACATTGCCGATCATGTCGAACACGCC
This sequence comes from Bradyrhizobium ferriligni, assembly GCF_056837965.1. Lineage (NCBI taxonomy): Bacteria > Pseudomonadati > Pseudomonadota > Alphaproteobacteria > Hyphomicrobiales > Nitrobacteraceae > Bradyrhizobium > Bradyrhizobium ferriligni. The sequence continues at coordinate 5,446 of NZ_JBXEJO010000100.1, read as the reverse complement.
ATAGCTGTTCGGCGGATAGGTCATCACCGGCGAAGTGCGCGCATGGCCGTCCTCGCACCGGTTCTCGAACGGAAAGTGACCTTGCCACGTATTGGCTTGATGCACGCCGCCCGGCACGAATTCATCGCCCCAGGCATATTCAGCACCATCGAGGCCGCCGCGCGCAGCAAACTCCCACTCTGCTTCCGTCGGCAAATCCTTGCCGGCCCATCGGGCGTAGGCCAACGCGTCGGCGTATGCGATATGGACGACCGGATGGTCGTCGAGCGATTTGATGTTGCTCTTGGGGCCGTAGGGATGTCGCCAATTCGCGCCCTTGAGCAGCGTCCACCATTGGCTGTAGTCGCGCAGATCGACCGGATAATCCGGGGGCGTGAAGACCAGCGAGCCGGCGAAGATCAGATGCGGCAGCGCGTCGGGATAGTTCGCTGGATCGGGAGCCACTTCGGCGAACGTCACATGGCCGGTGGCCCGCACGAATTCCTTGAACTGCCGGTTCGTCACCGGGGTTCGATCGATCCAGAAGCCGTCGACGCTCACCGTGTGGCATGGAGCTTCCTCGGGATAATGATGATCCGATCCCATGCGGAACGTGCCGCCGGGAATGAACATGCTGTCGGAGGCGAGGGTTTCGTTCACGTTCGCGACCGCTCTCTGCGCGATATTCACGAACGTTGCCTCCAGCTATTCGCTGTAGCGAATTGCTTGCTTGGTCGGCTCGGTTGCATCCTTGCCCAGGTCCTGTGTCTGATCGCTCGCAGCATGCATCCTGCTCCGGCAAGCGCGCCCGATATCGAAAGGTTGATGAGAATCGTATTGTTCACGCACTGCTCCAGTTATGCGAATGCCCCCTCGATCACGGCCGGTTCAGATGAACCAGGGCCTCGGCTTCCAGTTCGGCAACCAGCCGTTCGTAGTCCGCGGCCTTCCGACTTCCTTCGCGATCGCCATCCTTTGCCGCTTGTTGCCAACGACGAAGCGCTTTCACAGCTTCGTCATAATCTGCGCAAATCGCTCTAAACTGCGCATCGCGATTGAAGCAGCGCCGAATTTCGAATTCGCGCTGCGGAAAGCGGGTCACAATCGCGCGGAACTCCTCCATGATGAACTCGCTTGTGGCCAACATGACCTTTGCTGCTGGTTCATTGGGGCTTCAAGGTACGAACATGTTCGTACACGGCGTGACGCCCGTTGCGCGCTGCTGCCTCAAGGCGCGATGGCTTCAAGGCCGATGCGACCAGCTGTCGCTGCCATCGGGAACTCATTGTTCTGATGATCGAAAGCTGTCGCATCAGCGCCGGCTGCTTGCTTCGCTTACGAGTTGCAACATGGACTGGGAAGGCCTACGGTCGATTGACGATTGGGGTTACCGGTTGATGCCTGATGTACCCTTCGCTCACGATGCCCTTAGCCGTTCAGCCGATGTCCGGCCGCGTGATGATTCCGCGGTGCCGCCAGCGCATGTAGCGAAAGAGCTGGACCGCATCCTCTCGAGTCCGCATTTCCAGGCGAGCGAACGGCGGCAAGCTTTCCTTCGTTTCATCGTCGACGAGACGCTCGCAGGCCGCGCTGAAAGCCTGAAAGGCTACACAATTGCCTTGGCCGTATTTCGGCGCGACCATTCTTTCGATCCCCAGGCTGACCCTGTTGTCCGTCTTGAAGCTCGACGATTGCGCCGCGACCTCGATAGCTACTACGTGGATTCGGGCCGGGACGATCCGGTACGCATCACAATTCCAAAAGGCTCCTATGTGCCCCATTTTGAGTGGCACAAGATGCATATTGCCGACGCTTCACCTCGCGAACCTGCCCTCGAGCTCCACGATCGTTCGACAACTGCCGCTGCTACACGTTCGAATTGGACGACCAAGCTCGGCATCAGGCGCTATGCGCCCATCGCCGCCGCGCTGGCAGCCGGCGTGGTGGCGTGGATATGGCTTGCAGCAAGACCGCCTCCGTCGCCAATGACGCCACGCGAGCCCGCGGTCCTCGTGATGCCATTCGAGCCACTCACTCCCGGGGAGAACACGCGCCTCTTCGCCATCGGCATGGGGCAGGAACTGACCAGCAACCTGTTTCGATTCGGAGGATTCCGGCTCTACACGTCGCCCCCAAATGCGCCCTCCGCAAAAAGCGACACAGCGCCTCGTCTGAGTGCTTCCTATGTCGTACGTGGCAGCGTTCAAACCAGCGCCGAGGAAGTGCAAGTCACAACAACCGTCTTCAACGCCGAGAACGACGAGATCGTATGGATGCGGACATATGCTCGACCGTTCGATCCTCAGTCGCTCATGAATGTCCAGCGCGAGCTCGCGGGCGAAATCGCAACTGTCGTCGGCCAATCCTACGGCGTGGTCAGAAACGACATTCGCGCGGATCCACCGAGGAATATGGAAAGCTATCTCTGCGTCCTGCGCGCTCAGGTCTATCGCAGCACGTTCCGGCGCGTCGACTTCGATCCGGCCATGCAGTGCCTTCAGCAAACTGTTCAGCGGGATCCGCAGTATAGCGATGTATGGGCCATGCTCGGGTGGCTGCATCTCGACGCCGGACGGTTGGGCTATTCAGGCGACGGCAACCCGCAAACGGAGTATGGCAAGGCCCTTGACGCGACGTCGCGCGCCATCGCCCTGCAGCCGAACAATCCCCTGGCGCTGAAGGCCCTGGCTTCGGCCTACCATTTCACGGGACGTTACGCCGATAGTGATCGCATCAGCCATCTGGCGATCGATCTCAACCCCAACGACCCCGACATACTTGCCCAATTCGGCTGGCGACTTGCCATCCGCGGAAACTTCTCGGAAGGAGTCCCGATGCTCAAACGCGCGATCGAGCGTACGATGCATCCCCCCGGCTGGTATTTTCATTTCATCGCGATCGACCTCTATTTGAAGGGTGAATACAAGCAGATGCTCGATGTTGCCGAGACGGCATCGTTGCGTGATTCCGGATTCAGCCAGCTGTTGATTGCGATGGCGAACGCAGAGTTGGGACACCGCGATGCGACCCAAACGGCCCTGGAAGGAATGTCGCAATACAAAGCGTTGGCCGGCGATCCGGCCGGCTTCTTGCGCCGCAACGGTGCTGCCGATCAGGTTGTCGACGCCCTCATGACCGGATTGCGCAAAGCTCAAGCTCTCGTCGCGAGCTGATCTCCCTTGCCGTTTCGGCGCCGCTCAGCCGACAATTTTGCATATGGGTTCGGCTTTCGACGGCCATCCCGCCGTCGCCGTTCACTTGCTGCATCTGCACATGGAATGGACCGCCCGAAGGCGGCCCTCCATGGGTTAGCGCAAACCAAAGCGATGCTTACGGGCGAATACCGTTCTTTCGCGCGCAATCCCGATAGGCGGAATAGCCCGCCGAGTTTCGGGCGGCAGTCGCCCCGCTTGTCATGTTCGCACCGCCGGCGGCAGCGGCTTCATTCGCCTGCCTGAAGCATTCAGCACGAATTGCATCGACATTCTTGCCACCATTCTTCGGAGCCGCATTTGCCGGAACCGCGACGAGCAAAAGCAACGCGCCAAGCACTCCTGTCTTCCACATGGTCGTCTCCTCTAGTGGACCAGCTGCCGTACCAGGTCGCCAATCCTGCTGCGCCGGCACGTGAGCATCAGCATTGTTTCACGCAGGAAGGTCATCAAGGTACGAACACGTTCGTACCTGCCTTGCGCCCTCCCGCCGCCGATGTCCGAAGGATCGAGTTCAACAATTGCCGCGAGTTGTGCTTGCGCTCCGAGGCCCCGACGCTCTGCTTTGGACGTGCATTCGGTTCCGAATATGCAGTTTGTGCCAACGTGGCACGCAGTTGAACAAACGGAACGAAGCTCGTTCAGCGGGATTGGTCGCGACACCCTTGTAAGGAGTCCGGATATGCGACCAACCAAGGCTTTGCTGGTTCTCAGCTTCATCGCATCTGCAGCAATGATACTTCCTTATGACGCCCAGGCCCGGCGAGGAGGAGCCGGCGCTCGATCGGCTCACTTCCACGGCGGAGGAATGCGGCCTGGTTGGCACGGCGGCGGCACGCGGCATGCCGACGGCTGGCACGGCGGCCGCGCACGTTGGGCCGGCGGCGGCTATTACCGCGGTGGCGGTTACTATCGAGGCGGTTGGGGCGCCGGAGCTGCCGCAGCCGGTTTGGCGACTGGCGCAGCCATCGGAGCCGCGACGGCCTACAACTCCTGCTATCAGACGCGAAACGTGTGGAACGGTTACGCGTATGTTCAGCAAAGCGTGAGGGTCTGTTAGGCATCTCCTCGAGCTCGAGATCGCGGACCGACTGATCAACTTGGTTTGGTCCGCGCGAGTTGCGGTAACGAGGCGGCGCGCCGCTCGGTACGCGAGCTTGCGTCTGACGTCCGCGCGAGTGCGAACGCCGACCCCGTCCGGGTCGGCGTTACGTCATCGCGCTCCTCTTCTACCAGTTAACGCGCAGTCCGGCTTTTCCGCTGTAGGAGAAGCCGCCACCGTCGAACCGGCTCTGATAGGAAGCGTTGGCATAAAGCGACGTGTTCGTGGTGACCTGTCCGCTGATGCCGGCATTGATCTCGCCCCACAGGCCGCCGAGGCTGGCCTGGAATGGAACGAAGCCGGTGTCCGACGAGAACAGCGTTTTCGGGTTGCCGAGGAATTCGTTCCACAGGCTCGGACGAATCCAGGCCGTCAGCGTGCGCGGACTGTCATCGACCGCCCATGTTCGGCCAAATCGGGCACCGATCCGGGTCGCGAGCGAATCCACGTCCGCAAAGCGGATTTGCGCCGCGATGTCGCTGGCGTCGTTGATGTGGATGTTCTGATACACCAGTTGCGCCTGCGGCTCGATGAAGAAGCCGCCGGCGAACTTGAAGGGATATCCGCCCTCCACCGACGCAGCACCACCCTGAGCACCGGTCTTGAGCGGCGGAAGGCCGCGATTTGCGCTGCTCGTGATGTCGTAGAATGTACCTTGCAGGATCGAGTCGATGTACCAGCCGGTCGGCCCGAAATGCGTCCAGTAGCCACCGAGCGTGTAGGCGGCGAAGGTGTTGTCACCCTGGCTGCCATCGAAATGGGTGACCCGCCCGCGCGCGCCGCCGATCGCGAAATACGCCCCCGCCTGGTCGCGCGAACCGTCGGGACTGTCGTGTCGATAGACATCCATGCCCGCCTGCAGCGCCAGGAAATCATAGCTGAAGTGCGGTCCGGCTTCGCCGCCCAACACGCCGAAGCTGTCGCCCTGATGCACGCCGTTGACCCCAAGCACGCGACCCCATCCCACCCTGGCGTTCTCGGGATTGGCGCGGAAACGTTCGTCCTCCTCCTCGCCCACGCGTTCATGCAGCGTGTCGAGCAGGCTGCGTCCGTACAACAGCGTCATCGACGGAATTGCCGCGTAGAGTGAGGTCTCCTCTCGGTAGTCGGGGATATCGCCGCCGCCACCGTCGGCTCCGCCACCACCACCACC
>NZ_JBXEJO010000099.1:0-28846 GCF_056837965.1 Bradyrhizobium ferriligni | reverse complement strand
CGATCGAGGACAGGATCAGCGTCACGGCTTCCGCCTTCACCGGCATGCCGTCGCGGAATTTGCCCATCAAGGTCTCGCCGGCATGCGCCAGCGCCTCGAGCCGCGGCAGCCCGAGGAAGCCGCAGGTCCCCTTGATGGTGTGCACCAGGCGGAAAATATTATCCAGGATCTTCGCGTTGTTCGGGTCCTGCTCGAACTGCACCAGCTGGTTGTCGACCGTATCCAGGCTCTCGCTGCTCTCCGTCAGGAACTCGCGCAACAGATCGTCCATGAAACCAACCTTCGAAAAACGCCGAAAACGCTGCGGCGCGCGACATCGACGCGCCTGACGGGAACCCGGTCAGCTTCTCCGCAAAGCGTTTAAGTTTGGTTGAGCAAATGGAAAAGAACGGGATCAACAAAGAGATAAGACCGCGCGATCGAATCGCGCGGCCGGTCGTAACCTTTGATTAATGATGTCGGCGCGGCCGCGTTCAGGACGCGGCGATAATGACCTTGTCGCCGTCGAGCGCGAGCGTCACCTTCAGCCCGCAGGCTTCCGCCAACAGGCGGGTGTAATGCGGCTGCACCGCGTGCGCATCGACCGTGTTCGACGAGCTCGCATTGAGCAGGTCGACGATGTTCTGCGGCACGCGCGCATTGAGGCCCGCGGCCGTGATGCGGAAGCTCATGGCCTCGCCTTCGCCGACCGGATCGATCGCGAGCGTGCCGCCGCGCGGGATCGTCTGCTGCGCGATGACCAGCATGTTCAGCAGCAGCTTCACCCGATTCTTGGGCAGGAGCAGCCGCGGCAAATTCCAGGTCAGCGTCACCTTGCCGTCCTCGATATGCCCCTTCGCCATGTTCTGCGCATCGCCGAGGTCGATCTGCGCGCCGGAGGAACCGGCCGCGCCGAACGCCAGCCGGCAGAACTGCAGTCGCGCCGAAGCGGTCTTGGCGCTCTTGCGAATCAGATCGAGCGCGAAGTCGCGATCTTCGGGCTTGGGATTGTCGTCAAGGACCTCAAGCCCATTGACGATCGCGCCGACCGGACTGATGAGATCGTGACAGACCCGTGAGCACAACAGCGCCGCGAGTTCGAGCGCATCGGGAGCGGGACCGGGAGACGAAGTGCCAGACATCAATTGTTTCCTGGAAAGCCGCACGCCGACCGAGGAGTGCGAATCACGCATGCCTGTCGGCTTGATACACCGCGCAGACAGATGCTGCCAGCTTGCGGGGAGGCTGATAAGGGAACACAAACAGGATATGCGACCCGCTGATATGAGACCCGCACATGAATAAGGCACAGCCGTCCCTGATCGGCTGCGAGGCCGCCGCGACGCTGCTCGAATCACTGACCGAACTGGTGATCCGCGCCGGCGAGGCGATCCTTGCGGTCAATCGTTCGACGATGAATGTTGCCGGCAAGGGCGACGGGTCGCCGGTCACCGAGGCCGATCTCGCCGCCGACCACATCATCGTGGAGGGCCTGACGCGGCTCGCGCCGCAGGTGTCGCTGCTGTCGGAGGAGCGCGTCCATCTGGCGACGCCGCCCTACAAGGACAGTTTCTTCCTGATCGATCCGCTCGACGGCACAAAGGAGTTCGTTGCCGGCCGCAATGAATTCACCGTCAATGTGGCGCTGGTCACGCAAGGCGTGCCGCTGCTCGGCATCGTCGGCGCACCGGCGCTCGGCCTGATCTGGCGCGGCATCGTCGGCAAGGGCGCGGAGCGGTTGACGCTGCAGGGCGGCGCGGTTTCGCAGGCAGTGCCGATCAAGACCCGCCCCTGCCCGCCGCGCGGCGCGCCATGGACGGTGGCAGTGAGCCGCTCGCATGGCGATGCGCGCACTGAATCCTTCATCGACGAGCGCGACAGCGCGGTCCGCGCCGTGCTGGGTTCGGCCGTCAAATTCGGCCGCGTCGCCGAGGGCGACGTCGATATCTATCCCCGCCTGTCGCCGACATCCGAATGGGACGTGGCGGCCGGTCACGCGGTCGTCGTTGCGGCCGGCGGCAAGGTCACCGATTCGAACGGAAGCCCATTGCATTTCGGGCTGGGCCGCGAAGACTTTCTGGTGCCGGAATTCATTGCCTGGGGCGACCCGGCCGCGGCGCCGTGATCACTGCGCGAGATTGTCTTCCAGTTCCGGCCAACGCGACGCGGCTTCCTTCAAAAAGCGCGCGGGATCGGCGGCGAACGCGTCACGGCTGCGTTCCCGGTTGAACAGGTAAAGCCTGTTCCCGACGACGGCCCAGAATCGCGGATTGCCCGCGCAGGTGACGCCCCGCACCAGATCGGTCGGATCGTAACCGCCGAATTGCGGGCCATAGATTTCGGGATGCGCCACGAACGAGGCGCGGTTGCCCTCGTTGCGGAAACGCCAGACCACGCCGCTCTCCGCGGCCTCGAATTCCGGCCGCCCCTGGGTGGCGGCGGCGTCGGTGAAATAAGCGACGGGATCGAATCCCTCGATCGCCAATCCCGAGTAGCGGTTCGTCACCACGCGCTCGGTTGTGGTGGCCTGACCAGGCAGGGACGGCCAGATGGCCGCCAAAATGCCCGCCAACAGGCCGAAAAACGCCATCCCCCGGCACGATCCATATCTTTCCTGCCGTTGTGCCGTCATAGTTGATACCGATAACATCCGAGTCGAGGGGACACCGGGCGCAACCTAGAGCCGTGCCTGTTGGCATCAGGTTAAAGGGCAGCGCCCGGATTTCGATAGCAGGGGTTCTTAATGACTTTCGCATCACGCCTTGCCGCGGTCGCGTTTGCCGCGCTGATGTGCTGGAGCGCAGGGGCGTCCGCGCAGCAGGGCCCGCCACCGCAATATCCGCCGCCACAGCGTGAACCGACCCCGTATACTTACGGGCCCGACGAACTGGTCAATGCCGGACACAAGTTCTTCGGCAATGTCTCGCGCGGGCTCGCCTCGGTCATCGAGCGCGCCGTCAGCCAGTGGGGCCTGCCCAATGGTTACGTGCTCGGCGAGGAAGGCTCCGGCGCCTTCGTGGCCGGGCTGCGCTATGGCGAAGGCACGCTCTACACCAAGAACGCCGGCGACCTCAGGGTCTACTGGCAGGGTCCCTCGGTCGGCTTCGACTGGGGCGGCGACGGCGCGAGGACCATGACGCTGGTCTACAACCTGCCCTCGACCCAGGCGATCTATCAGCGCTTTGTCGGCATCGACGGGTCGGCCTATATCGTCGGCGGCTTCGGCATGACGGCGCTGACCGCCAACAACATCGTGCTGGTCCCGATTCGCTCGGGCATCGGCTTGCGGCTCGGCGCCAGCGTCGGCTATCTCAAATTCACCCCGCGCGCGACCTGGAACCCGTTCTAGAGCGTTTCCAGCGAAGTGGACGCCGGTTCGCATCAAGAAAACGCGTCAAGACAGAATCCAGAGCTTCGTTCCGACTCAATCGGAACGAGGCCCGAGGTCGCAGCCCTGATCGGGCGATGAGGCCGGCGCTCCGGCACGGTTGGCAATTCAGGTTAACGCGGCAATCGGGCTGGCCTTTGGCCGGCCCGCCGTGGCATTGTGATTAACAAATTCCTTCTTTCCTTGGAGTGACCCTTCATGATCGAGCCGATCATGTACGCGGCGATCGGTTTCCTGATCTCGATGCTGTGCGGCCTGATGATCGTTCCGCTGGTGCATAACCGGGCGGTGCGGCTGACCACGCGGCGCATGGAGGCGGCCACCCCGCTGTCGATGGCCGAGATCCAGGCCGACAAGGACCAGCTCCGCGCCGAATTCGCCATGTCGGCCCGCCGGCTCGAGATGAGCGTCGACCAGCTCAAGAGCAAGACCACGAGCCAGCTCGCCGAGCTCGGCAAGAAGACCGATGCTATCAACCGCATGAAGATCGAACTCGGCGAGAAGAACGCCGCGATCTTCGCGCTGGAAGCGCGCGAGAAGGCGATGAAGGAGCAGCTTCGCGCCACCGAGGAAGAGTTCTCGGCCAAGACCGAGCTGTTGCGCAACGCCGAGCAGGCGCTGACCGACAAGCAGGGCGAGCTCGGCAAGATCAACGCCGAGCTCAACGACCGCGCGATGACGGCCGACAGCCGCCAGATCGAGCTGGTCGCGGTGCGGACCCAGGTCGAGGAGCTGAAGAACCGGGTCGGCGATGCCGCCAGGGAATTCGCGGCAACCGAAGCCCGCCTCACCCAAGAGCGCAGCCAGTCGGAAACCGCGACGCGCGATCTCACCGACGCGCGCGGCCGGGTCGAGAATCTGAGCCAGCGCGTCACCGATCTCGATCGCCAGCTGGTCGCCCAGGTCAAGGAAGCCGAGATGCTCGGCAACCGGGTCAACGACCTCGAGACGCGGCTTGCGACCCAGGGCAAGCTGCTGGCCGAGCGCGAATTCGAGAACGGCCAGTTGAAGCAGGCCAACGCTGCCGCGGAGCGCACGGTGCAGGAGCTGCGCGAGGAGATCGCAGCAGTGGGCGGCGGCAAATCCTCCGCGCTCGACAGGCTGCGCCAGGAGAAGGCCCAAGTCGAGGAGCAGCTGCGCACCGTCAGCGACGAGCGCGGCAAGCTGCAGCGCGACATCAACGCGATTCAGCAGCAGGCCGAGAGCTCCTGGGCCACCGAGCGGATGGAGAATGCGCTGCTGCGCGAGCGCATCAACGACATCGCCGCCGAGGTGGCCAAGCTCGCGATCCAGCTCGAGGGCCCGAATTCGGCGATCGAGGCCATGCTGGCGGCGGAGCCGACGGTGCCGGCCAAGGCGGCTGCCAAGCCCGCCAATGGCGCCTCGCCGGGCAGCGGGATGCCCGAGGGCGGCGGCACGCTCGCCGAACGCATCCGGGCGCTGCAGTCACACGCCTCCCGCGCCCGCCAGCAAGGGGCGTGATTCCCGCAGGGTTTGGCTTGACACCCCTACCCGGCACTTCGTAAATCGCACGCTCTGACGAAGCGCCGCTATCGACCGGCCGCCGACCAGCGGCCTTTGGCACGTCACATCCCGGACGCATAGCTCAGCGGGAGAGCGTTCCCTTCACACGGGAGAGGTCCAAGGTTCGATCCCTTGTGCGTCCACCATTCCCCTTCGGGACCGCCTCATCAAAAATATCGAAAACAACCCCATGCAAAGCAGCCGACGCGTTAGCGCCGGCTTCCCGGCGTTTCCACCTTACTGCCGGCGGCGCTGCGGTGCGGATGACGGGTTGGCGGTGCGGCGGCTGAGTTCGCCGAGCAGGTCGCGAACCGCGCCGTCGAGTTCATCGGGTGGCGGGATGGCGTGATCGGCGGGCTGCGTGCCGGTCGGCCGATACCAGCCGCGGGCGGAGCTGTCGTCATTGGCGGCGAGAACCTGCGGCGCGCGAACATGAACGCGCGGGGCGGACCGCCGCCGGCGGCGCGAGATCAGCTCGCGTACGCCGTATCCCGATACGAATCCGATCCCGGCGACGAGGACGACAATCAGAAATTCCAGCATTGCGGTGCCCCACAATCACCCTGCTGCGATGCAATAAGCGCGACAATGCGGCGGCGGCTTGACCGGGACGGTTCCTTTTCACGGTGTCGAGCAGAACGCCGCCCCACGGAGTCCTACGGGGTTTTGTTTGCGGGCCTCCTCGGCTACCTTCCGGGAACTCGCGGGGGCCGGGAGTCTGGATGCGCAAGGGCAACGACTACATTTTGAAGCTGCGGCCTTGGTCCTTGTCGACATTCGTCGTCGCCCTGCTTGCGGTGGTGCTGGCCACCGCGACGCAGGAGATGTTCGCGAGCTTCGGCATGCAGTTCTATTTCGCGGGCTTCGTGCCGGCGATCCTGATCGCCGGCCTGATGGGCGGCGCACCCGCCGGCGCCTTTGCCACGATCATTACGGTTCCGATCGTCTGGTGGGCGTTCATGCCGCCCTATTTCGAGTTTTCCTGGCCGACGGCCGACGACTACGACAGCCTGGCGATGTTCCTGCTGTCGAGCGCGCTCTTGGTCTGCTTCTCACAGCTCTATCGGGAAGCGCTGGCAATTCTGCGGAAGTAGCGCAGGCCGCAACCGGCAGCCGGCGGTGCCGGGCCGGTTGCCCGCGCGGATCGTTCGCCCTCAGATCCCGAACATCCAGATCGCGACGATGGTGGCCAATGTTGCCACACCGCTGATGGTCCAGCCCACCGCGTAGAAGCTGTCCTCGGGGGCGGTGTCGAGCACCGTATTGGTGGTTTCCGTCATTGACCGCCAGCGCATGGCGTCTCTCCTCGGAACTCCTGCCCGCCCCGATAACGCGGCGAACGGTTCCCGGTTCCGCCGGCTTCGCCGCGGCCATTCCATTCACGCACAACTCACGGACTGCTGATCGACGCCGCGGAACCCTGCGACATTCTGTCCCGTTGAGGATCGCCGGAAACCAACTTGGGAGAATATCCGATGCGAACACTGATCCTCGCCGCCACCGCCCTTGCCTTCGTCTCGTCCACCGCGCTCGCGCAGGACAAGGCGGGCGGCAGCCCGGCCCCCGCCGCGCAAAGCGGCGACACCGCGACCAAGGGCGAGGCGGCCAAGGCGCCGAAGAAGAAAGCGAAGAAGACCGCCAAGAAATCGAGCGCCAAGACCGGTGCCGCCGCGACCGGCGCTGCCCCGACCGGCAGCGATGCCACCAAGCAATAAACAGAAACAATCGCGCTCGGTGATCCACTTGGCGATCACGGACTTGTCGAGCACGGACTTGGGGATCACGGAAAAGGCCGCCCGAAGGCGGCCTTTTTACTGTCTCGGTGCGGATGCTGCCTCGGCCCGTCACGTCGCAATCAAGTGCGCCGTCCACCTCGGGCAGTGGAAGTTGGATCTGCAAGTTTGATCAATGCAAGTTGGACCAGCGAGAGTTGGACCAGCGAATTCAAGTGCGGGAGGGGGAGCGAAAGAGTTGCGGAGCTGATAATCCGCACCGCCATCGGATCGTTCTGAAAATTGACCACCAGCTCCAGGAATTGCTCCACCTCCCGCACCTTCTGTTGTGCCGCGCGTACGGGGGCCATGCATGATCCAAACGGGCTATCACTGCAACGCGGAGCAAGATTCATCGATAGGCTTAATGCGGAGCGCCATGGTCGCGCCCGCTCGCGAGCCCGCTCTCGCGTAGCCGCTCGGCAAACCAGAGCGAAGTCGCGCTATCGATGGCTCCGCCGACATAGACCTCGGTAAAGCTCACCCCGCTTTGTCCGACGATCACCAGCACGCCCATCGCATAGGCAAACCAGACATTCGGGTCGGTCAGCGCCTGCAGCTTGCGCTGATCGTGCTCGATCGGCTGGTGATTGCTGTCCTTGCGCAGTTCGATGGCCAGGAGATTGTTCGGGATGTCGCGCTGGTGCACGACGATATCGGGATAGATCGACTTGCCGAGATGGTCGTCGGTCGAGCTCCCCGAGCCGCGCGGCAGCCGCAGCGTGCGCTCGCCGAGCCGGTCGTAGTTGCAATCGACCTGCCAGCCGGAAAATTGCCGCTCGACATAGACCGCCAGCCGGTGAGTGAGCGTTCGCTCGCCGAGATCACGCTCCAGCAGGAACATCTCCTGCGCATAGAACTCCTCCACCGCGGCGATCACCTTGTTCAGCTCGGTCTGCATCGACGCCTCCGACTGGACTGGCCACCGCCCTGGCTATTGGACTCGCGCCCCTACATCTGCACTTCGATCAGCCGCGGTCCCGGCTCCGCAACGGCTTCCGCGAGCGCCTTGTTGAACTCGTCGGCCGTCGTCACCGCCCTGCCCGGCACTCCCATACCCTTCGCGAGCGCGACGAAGTCGAGCGTCGGCCGGTCGATCTTCAGCATGTCCTGCGCCCGCTTGCCCGGCTCGCCGGCGCCGACGCCGTCGAACTCGCCGCGCAGGATCTGGTAGATGCGGTTGGCGAACACGATGGTCACCACGTTGAGCCCTTCGCGCGCCTGGGTCCACAGCGACTGGATCGTGTACATCGCGCTGCCGTCGCCGACCATGCAGATCACCTTGCGGTCCGGACAGGCGACCGCGGCGCCGGTCGCCACCGGGGTCGAGAAGCCGATCGAGCCGCCCATGTTCTGCAGCCAGTCATGCGGCGCGGCCGCCGCGGTCGGCGGGAAGAAGCCGCGGCCGGTGGTGACGGATTCATCGACCATGATGGCGTTCTCGGGGATCGCGCACGCGATCGCCTGCGCGATCGTGGCATGGTTGAGCGCGCCGGTCGGCTTGACCAGCTCCGGGTGCTGCTGCGGCTTGACGTCCTGCGCGGTCGCATGCAGCGCATTGGCCAGCGCCTCGAGCGCTGCGACCGAATTCTCGCCCCAGGCGGTCATGCGATGCACTTCACAGCCCTCCGCCTTCAGCATGCTCGGCTTGTTCGGATAGGCGAAGAACGCCACGGGATCGTTGGCCTCGACCAGCACGATATGACGGAAATTCTTCAGGATCGGCAGCGCCTGCTCGATCACATAGGGGATGCGGTTGATCGAGAAGCGGCCGCGGCCGCGCGCCATGCGCGGATGATAGGTCTGGCCCATCACGGTGCAGCCGGTTTTGCCGGCGATGCGCTCGGCCAGCGCCAGCCCGTGCTCGGTCAGCGCGCTGCCGGTGACGAGCAGCAGCGTATGCGCGGCATCGCCATGCAGGATCTTCGCCGCGGTATCGACCGCCTGCGGCGAGTAGCTCGGGCGCTGCGTGTCCACGGGCACCTCGGCGATGCCGTCGGCTTCGTTCCAGGCGGTGTCGGCCGGCAGGATCAGGGTTGCGATCTGCGGCGGCGCGCTCCTCGCCGCGGCGATCGCGGCCGCGCCGTCGGCGGCAACCGACTTGGCATCCGGCGAGGTGCGCACCCAGGACGACATCGGCCGCGCCAGGCCCTCGATGTCCGATGTCAGCGGCGCATTGTAGCCGATGTGGTAGGTGGCATGCTGGCCGACGATGTTGACGATGCCGGAATGCGCCTTCTTGGCGTTGTGCAGATTGGCAAGGCCGTTGGCGAGGCCGGGCCCGAGATGCAGCAGCGTCGAGGCCGGCGTTCCCTTCATGCGGAAATAACCGTCGGCCGCACCGGTCACCACGCCTTCGAACAGACCGAGCACGCAGCGCATGCCCGGGACCTTATCCAGCGCCGCGACGAAATGCATCTCCGAGGTGCCGGGATTGGTAAAACAGACATCCACGCCGCCTGCGACCAATGTCCGCACCAGACTTTCCGCACCGTTCATGCTCTCGCTCCCGTTTCGAGATGTTCTTGAGATCGCTCAGAGCATGATCCGATCCGATTGAATCGGATCATGCTCGTATCCTTTTGTTTGGTCGCGTTTTCTTCACGCGAACCGCTGCCCACTTCGCTTGAAAACGCTCCAGCTTTTGTTTGGTCGCGTTTTCCTGGCGCGAACCGGTATCCACTTCGCTCGAAAACGCTCCAGATCAACCATTCTTCAGCCGCTTCGTCAAAGGCTTGGCCGGACAATGCAGGTATCGCTTCCGATCTGTTGCCTTTTTAAACCGTGTTGTTCGAAAATGCCTGAGGTCACGGCTTCGTCGCTTGCGAAACGCCGGCAATTGTGGCCTCTCTGACTGCATATTTGATTGTTCGCGAGGACGACGACCATGCGCCCGATTGCCTTGATGTTTGCCGCGCTCACGATTCTGGCAGGTGCCGGCCAGGCCCACGCCCAGTTCTTCGACTCCCGCGGCTATCAGTCCGATGCCCCGAGCTTCTTCGGCGGCGGCGGCGCAAGCCCGATCCCGCGCACCACCGTCAACTACCCGACCAACTACGCCCCCGGCACCATCGTGGTGAACACCGCCGAGCGCCGGCTCTATCTGGTGCTGGCGAACGGCCAGGCGCTGCGCTACGGCATCGGCGTCGGCCGCGACGGCTTCCGCTGGGGCGGCGTCCATCGCATCTCCGCAAAGAAGGAATGGCCGTCGTGGACGCCGCCGTCGCAGATGCTGCGCCGCCGCCCCGATCTGCCGCGCCACATGAACGGCGGCATCGAGAACCCGCTCGGCGCGCGCGCGATGTATCTCGGCTCGACGCTCTACCGTATCCACGGCTCGAACGAGCCGGAGACGATCGGCCAGGCCGTCTCGTCGGGCTGCTTCCGCATGACCAATGACGACGTCACCGACCTCTATGGTCGCGTCTCGGTCGGCACCACCGTGGTGGTGAAGAACAACTGATCGCGTCGATTTCAACGGAACCAGGCGCCGCCATTCGGGAAGATCGCTGATCCCGCCTTGCGCTGCCGCAAACCTTGCGGCAGCGTTGTCATAATGCCCCAGCACCGTCCTTCGATCCTCGTCCTTCTCGCCGCAACGCTCGCCGCTTGCCTCGCTGATGCCGCGGTGCCCGCGGCCGCCACCGAGATACCGGCGATCGCCGCGCGCCAGCGCAACGAGAAAAAGGTCTTCACCGACGCCGAGATCGTCGAGGGCTTTCTGAAAACCGCGTTCGGCGCCGAATATCATCTCGCCGGGCGCGTCGACCGCATCCGCAAATATGACAGTCCGGTGCGCGTGTTCGCCGACGGCAGCCGCGCCGACCGCAAGGCCCAGCTCGCCAAGGTCGTCGCCGACATCCGCGCCAAGGTGCACCATCTCGACATCGCGATGACCGATAACAGCGAAGCGGCCAATGTCGTGGTCAAGCTGGTGCGCGACCGCGAACTGTACCGCACAATCGCGACCTTCTACGGCCAGGAGCGCGCCAGGGAAATCCGCTCCTCGCTCGACCCGCAATGCCTGTCCGGCTTCCGCAAGAACGAGAACTACGAGATCGAGCATTCCGACGTGATCCTCACCGTCGACAACGGCGATTTCGTCTTTCTCGACTGCGCCTATGAGGAGCTGTTGCAGTCGCTGGGCCCGATCAACGACACCGCCACCGTGCCGTGGACAATGTTCAACGACAACGTCTCGATGGGCTATTTCGACGTCTACGACCAATATCTGCTCAACCTGCTCTACGACCCCCGCATCAAGCCCGGCATGACCGTGCAGGAGGTCAAGGCCGTGCTGCCCGCCGTCCTCGCCGACGTCCGCGCCTGGGTGGCGAAGGTGAACCATCTGGAGTGAGGGTGGGCGATGGGCGCAGGCGCTCGCGACACATACCGCCGTCGTCCCGGCGAAGGCCGGGACCCACACTCCGCGGCATGTGTTGTTGACGGGACTCGTCGTTCCAGCGGTGCATAACAATCGGCATCTGTGGTTATGGGTCCCGGCCTGCGCCGGGACGACACTGAATGTGTTGCGCGACTTGTGAATCATGCATTCGCGTCCTCGCGACATGAGCGTGCGATCTCCCCAATCGTCGTCCCGGCGAAGGCCGGGACCCATAACCACCGCATTTGATTGTGAACGGGATCGTGGCTCCAGCGTCGCGCAACGATTGAGATTTGGGGTAATGGGTCCTGGCTTTCGCCAGGACGACGATGAGGATGGTCCTCGATTCATGATGACAAACACGGGTGTCATCACCCGCGCATTGTTTAGCCCGGACAGATCACTGACGGGTGTTCGGAGACATAGCTGACACATCAACCTTGGCTGGATTGGCCCGATTCGGGAGGCCGCCATGCCGTGGAGTGAGGTGTCAGTAATGGATCAGCGCCACGAGTTCGTGCGGCTGGCTCTGCAGGAAGGCGCCAACCGGCGCGAGCTGTGCCGACGGTTCAACATCAGCCCTGACGTCGGCTACAAATGGCTGCGGCGCTGGCAGGCCGGCGATCGAGAGCTGGCCGACCGCTCCCGGCGCCCCCATGAGATGCCCAAGCGCAGTGAGGCTGCGGTCGAGACACAGGTTCTGGCCGTGCGCGACAAGCATCCGGCCTGGGGTGCGCGCAAGATCGCCCACTGCCTGGAGCGGGATGGCCAGGCGGTGCCTGTGCCGTCGACGGTGCACCGGATCCTGTGCCGGAACGGCCGGGTCAAGCCGAGCGAGAACGCGCCGCCGAATCCAGGGCACCGCTTCGAGAAAGAAGCTCCCAATCTACTGTGGCAGATGGACTTCAAAGGCCACGTGCCGCTCGCCGACGGCACGCGGTGTCATCCGCTCACGATCGTCGACGATCACTCGCGCTATGTCCTGTGCCTGAAGGCCTGTGCCGACGAGCAGCGTCTCACCGTGCAGGATCACCTGACGACGACGTTCCGCTGCTATGGTTTGCCGGAGGCCTTCTACACCGACAACGGCTCACCATGGGGCGATACGTCCGGCATTCGCTGGACCGGATTGAAGGTCTGGCTGCTCAAGCTTGGCGTCAGGGTGGTGCATGCCAGGCCATGTCATCCACAGGCCCGCGGCAAGAACGAACGCTTCCATCGCACCCTGAAGGCTGAAGTCTTTGCGATGCGTCGCTTCCGCACTCTCCCGGAAGTCCAACGCGCCTTGGATGCCTGGCGGCCGGTCTACAATCTGGAGCGTCCCCACCAGGGCCTCGCTATGCAGGTTCCCGCCGATCGCTTCCGGCCGAGTATCCGTGCCATGCCGGCCCGCGTCCCGAACGTCGCGTACGACAGCGGCGAGATCGTGCGCAGGGTCTCATCGACAAGACCCTACATCTCCTTCAAGGGACGCTTCTGGAAGGTTCCGCAGGCCTTCGCGCGCGAACGGCTTGCCATCAGGCCGCTGGATCGCGACGGCCATTACGGCGTCTTCTTCGCCAGCTGGCAGGTCGCATCAATCGACTTGACCAACCGCCAACCTGTCAGTGATGTGTCCGAACAGGTGTCAGCCATGTCTCCGGACTAAACAGCATCCGGGCGATGACAGTTGTAGTGGGGATGCAGCTTCGTATTCTCGCGACATCTTCTGTCCGAGCTTTGCTCTTCTTCGCCTCTGGAAACAGAGGGCGCAGGGAAAGCCGGGTGCCGATCGCACCCGTCGTCCCCCCGTAGTAAAAAGCACCGCCCCGCTTGACCTTGCCCCTGCGGCCGCCTCCATAGAGGCGCGGTCAGACGATGCGAGGTGATTCGATGATTGCTGCTGCCGCCCGTTTCCTCAGCCCGTCCGAAGCTGCAAGGCAGCTCGGCATCTCCGCGAAAGCGTTGCGCCTCTACGAGGAGCGCGGCCTGATTGCACCCGGCCGCACGCCGGCGGGATGGCGCGCCTATGGTCCGGCCGAGATGGCGCGCGGCGCCGAGATCGTCGAGCTGCGCGCGCTCGGCCTCAGTGTCGGCGAAGTGGCGCGGATCCTGAACGGCGACGCCGTCGTCCTCGGCCGCGTGCTGGCCGCGCACGAGGCCGCGCTCGAAGCGCGCATCCGCCAATGCGGCGACAGCATCGCCAAACTGCGCCGGCTGCGCGCCGACCTTGGCGGCGGCAAGATGCCCGCGACGGGCGACATCATCGGTGCGGTCCGAACGCGCCCGGCGATCGGCGTCGCGTTCGATCTGCCGGGGCCGTGGGGCGGCGAGCGCTTCGAGCTGCGCGACATCAAACGGCTGAACTACATCGTCGGCCCGCTCGGCAGCGGCAAGACGCGCCTTGCACAACGGCTCGCCGAAGCCCTGCCCGGCGCCAGCTTCGTCGGGCTGGACCGCGCTGCCGATGGCGGCGCGGCCGTGCGTGCGCGCCTCGATGCCGATCCGGCGCATAACGCCAGGGTCGCGGCCAGCCTTGCCACCCTCCTGGCCGACGGCGCCGCGGACTCGCCGGCGCTGACCGCCCTGCTCGCGGCGCTCGAGGCCGGCGACGACGCGATCCTCGTGATCGACATGCTCGAGCAAGGGCTCGATGCGGCGAGCCAGGAAGCCGTCATCGCGCATCTGCGCCGCCGCGAACCCGAGGCCCGGCCGCTGTTCTTCCTGACCCGCTCCAACGCGATCCTGGATCTCGACGCGGTCGGCGGCGATGAAGCGATCATCCTGTGCCCCGCCAATCACAGCCGGCCGATCTGCGTTACGCCCGTCCCCGGCGCGGCGGGCTATGAAGCGGTCGCGACCTGCCTCGCTTCGCCCGAGGTCCGCGCGCGCACCGAAGGCACGATCGCGTGGCGGCCGTCCTGACTTCTCGCATTGGTTGTATTATAATCGCATGACAATGCACGACGCAGGTCGGATGCGCGCCGGAAAAGTGTGCTATAAGCACGCGCGATGATCGAGCTTCCCCGTACCCAGGCCTTGCGTTGCTTCATCACGGTTGCCCGTGAAGGCACGGTATCGCGCGCAGCGGCGATGCTGAAACTGACCCAGCCCGCGGTCAGCCTGCAACTGAAGGCACTCGAGGAAAGCACCGGACTGCAGCTGTTCAACCGCACCCCTGCCGGCTTCACCCTGACCGAGGCCGGCGCCGCGCTGCTGCCGCTGGCGCACCGGGCGGTGGCGGCGGCGTCGGACTTCAAGGCGATGGCGGACTCGCTGAACGAGGCGCAGCGCGGCACGCTGCGCGTCGGCACCATCCTCGACCCCGAATTCACCCGGCTCGGACCGTTCGTGCGCAGCCTTGCGATGTCCTCGCAGCGCACCGAGGTCTTCCTGCGCCATGGCGTGAGCGACGACGTGCTGGCGCAGATCGGCCGCGGCGAACTCGACGTCGGCTACTATGTCGACGCCACGCCTCAGGACCAACTCGCCCATCACAGCTTCACCGAACGGACCATCGCCGACGGCCGCTACCAGCTCGCCCCGCTGCTTTGCTACGACTACCGGGTGATCGCACCGATCGCCTGGCGCGACCGGGTGATGGGCAAGGGCTGGGCCGAGCTCGCCGAGCTGCCCTGGCTCGCGACACCGCCGCACTCCGGCCACCGGCGGCTGCTCGACGACATCTTCCGCCCGCTCGGCGCATTGCCGAAGCGGATCGGCTACACCGACCAGGAAGAGGCGATGATCGACTTCGTCGAATCCGGCCTCTGCCTCAGCCTCGCACGCGACAACGTGCTGGCGCCGCGGATGGCGCGGCCGCATCAGTTCGTGGTCGCCGACAAGGTGAAGCTGACCTGCGATCTCTCCTTCGCCAGCCTCGCCGCCCGCCGCCAGGAGCCGGTGATCGCCCACGCCTTCGCAAGCGTGCGCGCGGTGTGGAGTATCAAGCCGGCGATCGCCGGCGCCGGACCGACGCGGACGCGGAAGGTCGCAAAGAACGTGTAGTGCGGCGCACGGCGGCGCAAACGGTTCTGTCCACCTCGGTCTCGCGGATTAGACTGGCGGCGACGGAGTGCGGCAGGTCGGCTTTGGGCCAAAAGCGGTTATCATCTATTGATCCGCTTCGCCCTTGGGCAAGCCAAGAAGCAATTTGATGAGGGTTACGGCTGCCGCGCATCCGAAAACGACAAAAACTGCGTCGATCGCGAGCGCGCCCGCCAAGCTCAATGGATGATCGGCGAAAGTTATGAGTTGGTAGTTGTTTGGCTCGCCTCTGCTTTTGAAGTTCGCCCAGTGCTGTCCGGTGGAGCACCAGCCGAGCAGGTTATACCCCCCGTATATGCCTATGGAGATAAATGCCATCAGAACGAGAAACGCTTTCGATAGTCTCCAGGACATGCTCCCGGGTGATGGATTTCGCTGGGCCATCAAGCAGGCTATCACACATTCAACCGCTCGAAATTCGTATTCGAAGACATAATCAGCAACATACCGCCGATGCGGGTCGTGCTATCGCCTGGTGATTGCAGATTTGATGCGACCGTTGCGCGAACGGAGACGACCGATGGAATGTGCGATCCGGCCTGCGCGCGACGAGGACGCCGCCGCGATCAGCGCGGTGATCCTGCGCGCGCTGCGCGAGACCAACGCCAAGGACTATGCGAGCGAGATCATCGAAAGGGTCGAGCGGAGCTTCCGTCCAGAGGCCGTGCGCGACAGCTATCACGGGGACGAGCGGACGATCATCATGGAGCGGTCGTTGCAGGACCGCCCGTAGCTCGTCAATGAACCAGGTCCTAGGCCGCAAACACCAGCGGCCTCGCCATCTCGGCCATTGTCGGCACCAGCGACGGCGCCTCGCAATCCTGCAGCGCGAGCTCGTCGACCAGCTCTCGCAGCCTTGGCGGCAGATCGGCGTAGTCGCCGCGCAGGGCGTGGCGCAGCCGCTCGCCAATCTCTTCGCAGATGGCGCGCGCGTGCTCGGACGCAATCGGATGATGCTTAGTCATGGACGTGGACCGCTGGCGATGGCCGCGCGCCGTCCCACTGCACTTCCGCAACCACGGATCCCGCATGTGCACATGCGATCAAGACGAGGATCCGAACAATGCTGAACATGGTTCGTACTCCCTTTTCGGGTTCTTCAATAACAGGAGGTCGTTGCCGCCCGATTAGGGAAACTGGTTCTCACGGCCTTTAAGGGATTGGTAAACGCGAGGTTCACGACCGGCGGAGCCCGATCAGGTGCTCCGGACGGCGTCGGCCTCGCCATCTCCGTTCGTCGTTCCGGCACCTCTATGTCCCCAATCAGGGGGACAGACGGATCGGGCGGAATCAATATGATGCGCGAGCCGACGGCGGTCGGCTATCATCGGCCGCAGATAAAAAGAACCTGCTGGGAGGATTTGCAATGAAGCTGGCCATGGCCGGACTGTTGACATTTGCGAGCGCGATCCTGATTGCGCCGGGCGCGCGTGCCGACATCAAGGTCGGCGTCGTGGTGTCCGGATCCGGACCGGGCTCGGCGCTCGGCCAGCCGCAGATGCGCACCATCGCCGCGCTGCCGAAGGAGATCGGCGGCGAGAAGGTCACCTATATCGCGCTCGACGACGAGTCCGACCCGACCAAGGGCACGCAGAATGCCCGGCGCCTCGTGATCCAGGACGGCGTCGATATCCTGATCGGCTCCTCGCTCACCCCGGTGACCATGCCGATGCTCGACGTCGCCGTGGAGAGCAAGACGCCGATCATCTCGCTCGCGGCGGCGACCGCGATCGTGCAGCCGATGGACGACCGCCGCCGCTGGGCGTTCAAGGTGGTGCCCAATGACGACCTGATGGCGGCGGCGATCCTGAAATACATCGCCAAGTCCGGCATCAAGACGCTCGGCTATATCGGCGTCTCCGACGGCTATGGCGAAGGCTATTACAAGGAGGTGTCGCGGCTCGCCCCTCAGCTCGGCCTCACCGTGACGACGCATGAGGTTTATGCGCGCGCCGACACCAGCGCGATGGGCCAGGCGCTGAAGGTGATCGCGACCAATCCGGAAGCGGTGTTCATCGCCTCCGCCGGCACGCCGGCGGTGCTGCCGCAGGAGGCGCTGCGCAGCCGCGGCTATGCCGGCAAGATCTTCCAGACCCATGGCGTGGCCTCGGAAGAGTTCATCAAGCTCGGCGGCGCCAATGTCGAGGGCGCGATCTTCACCGGCGAAGCCTTCACCATCGCCGACGATCTGCCGGCGAACGATCCGTTCCGCCAGGTGCGCGACGAGTTCGTGTCGTCCTACGAGAAGGCCAACGGCTCGAGGCCGAACATCTTCGGCGCCCATCTGTGGGACGCCGTCACGCTGTTCAAGCGGGCGGCGGCGAATGCGCTGAAGACCGCAAAGCCCGGCACGGCGGAATTCCGCGCCGCGCTGCGCGACGAGCTCGAGCGCGGCAAGGACGTCTACCTGAACAACGGCCTCTCGACGATGAGCCCGACCGACCACAACGGCTATGACGAGCGGTCGGCGTTCCTGATCAAGGTCGAGGGCGGCAAGTTCCGGCTGGTGAAGTAGAGCGTCACCTCTTGCGCGCCACGATGTAGGGGCGGTGATCGTCGCCCCTCGTTGCATGGTTCTCTGCGGCAACAATCTCGAACCCGCCGGCATTCAAGAACTCGCGCAGTCTCTCGGACGTGAACACGCCGGCATGGGGCGCCATTCCGATCGCGCGCATCGCCGGCAGCACAAGCCGGACCAGCGGGTTCATCTCGCCAACACAGGGCGTCTTGGAAATGAAAACGCCATCTGCCACCAGCAGCGCGTGAATCCGGCAGAGAGTGCCATGCAGGTCCCGAACCAGATGGAGGTAGTTGAACCCCAGGATGGCGTCGAACGGTCCAGCGTCGACCGCAGTGGTATCGGCAGTCGCGACCCGGAACGTCAGACCCCGGATCGGCGTCGTCGCGTGCTTCTCATTGGCGATCGCAATCATCTCCGCCGAAATGTCGGTGGCGAGATAACTCTCGACGCCGCCGGCGAGCCGGAGCGCCGTGGTGCCGGTCCCGCAACCGAGCTCCAGCACACGATCGCTGGATTTCAACAGTGCGCGGGTGCGGTCCAGCGTGCGCTCATATTCGGCCGGCGCTGCGACCGGCCGCGCGGCATATTTGCGTGCAGCCCGGTCCCAGAAGCGGGCGTCGCTTTCGATGGTCAAGACGGGCAAATCCTCCGGGCGCGTGCGGGCTCAAAGACCATGAGCAGTCTGCACCCACCCAGGTCAATTCCGTCAAAATGTCGCGCTAGCCTGCTCCAGTCGAAATCCCCTGCGTCACACCTTGCCCTTGCCCGCCGCGCAGATACCCTTCAGCGCCTGCCATTCGGCCGATGACAGCAGCGGCGGGCCGTCGGGCCGGCCGGCGGCATCGGCCTTGTCCATGCGCGCGAGGCGGTCCTCGGTCAAGGGATGGCTTGAGACCAGCGAGAGCCCCTTGCCGCCCTCCTTGCCGGTGACGCGGAACATCAGTTCGCCCATCGGCTTGGCCGGACGGCCGAGCTTGTGCATGGTCTCGATCGCGAAGCTGTCGGCATTGGTCTCGGCATCGCGCGAATAGGACGACGTCACCAGCGAGCGCGAGGCGAAGATCAGCGCCCCCGAGCCGGTGACATCGCCGAACAACAGCCCGATCAGGAACGAGGTGCCGCCATTGTGGATCAATTCGCGCATGCTGTCGCGGTGCCGGAGATGGCCGAGCTCATGCGCCAGGACGCCGGCGATCTCGTCGGGGTTCTCGGCTTTCTCCAGCAACCCGTCGAACAGATAGACCTTGCCGCCGGGCAGCGCGAAGGCGTTCGGCACCGACGTCGCCAGCACGCCCGACTGCACCGAGGTGTCGAAGCCCGCGGACTGCCGCAACTTGCCGACCAGCTTCGCGAAGGCCGCCTGGCCGGCCGGGTTGCTGCAGGGCTTGCCGTCGAACAGCACCTTGACCTGCGCCTCCGCGACATCGCCGATGCGACGCTCGAACGAGTCGGGCACCAGCGGCGTCAGCCGCTCGGCGGCCAGCGGCACGCCGAACAGCACCACCAGCACGATCGACACTGCGGCCGCGAGCGACCAGCCGACGATCGCGGCGACGCCCCTGCGGTTGGGCAGCCCTTCCTCGAGCGTGTCGCAGCGCGCGACGAGCGCGGCGGTCAGCCCGGCATCGCGGATGTCGAGCCGCGCCAGAGGCGGTGCGGTCAGGCAGCTCAGCCGCAACAGGCCGGACGGGCTGTCGGCGCGGCGGATGTCGTGAAACGCCCAACGCGCCAGCAGCGCGCCGTCTTCCCTGATCTCCAGCGCATCGGACAGTTTGAGCGCGACGATGCGCCGCCGGTTCGACAGACCGTCGAAGAAGACGCCGCCGGGATTAGGCAGCGCCGCGGAGCCTGTCTCGCTGGAATCGGATTCCATGAGGCTAGAAACCCCCGACGTCGAGGCCATCGGCAAAGCCTTCGCCGAGCGCATTGGCGAGCTCGCCGCGCGCGGTGACGTTGGCCGCCGCCCCGATATTGTGCACGATGGTCGACGACAGCACCCGGACCCAGAGATCGCGCATCAGATAGACCCGCAACACCACGTTCAGCGCCAGCGCGAAGGCGAGATAGCCGATGCCGAGCAGCACGATCAGAGGAATGCTCTTGGCGAACGCCTCGGTCCTGAAGAAATCCGCGATCGAGGAGCCGTCCATGCTGGCGACCAGCAGGGTGCAGAGCGCGAGATAGGCCGCGAACAGCAGGCCGAGCAGCACGACCCAGCCGATCACCTTCCAGTACAGGCCGATCAGCGCGCCGCGGCGGAGCGTGGATTCCAGCCTCACTTCGCCGAAGCGGATTCCAGACACCCACCAGCGCCACTCGACCGCCTTGAACGCGGCATAGGCGAACGGGGCGAAGATCGTGCTGTAGAGCGCGAACGGCATCAGCACCCAGAGCCACCAGCCCCGCTTGAAGAACTCCCAGCCGCGGCCCTCGAACGAGCCTTGCAGGTCGCCGTAATAGGAGTGCCGCATCTTGTAGCGTTCGAGCGCCGCCTCGCGCCAGGGCAGCGCGAGGCCGAGCGTGATCACGACCAGCACGCCCCAGAGCGAGGCCTTGAGCGCATAAACCCAGCCCGAGCCGCTCATCCAGAAGCGGACGCCGCGCCACACCGTGCGGGTCAGCCGGTAACGCCGCGCGCGATAGATCGCGAACTGGCCGAACAAATAGAAGAAGGCGACCAGCGGCAGCGAGGCGAACGCCTTGAGATGCTCCGCCTCGATGCCGATCAGGAAATAGCCGAGATAGATCGGCACCAGGATCGCGAGCGCGACCAGGAAGCCGATCAGGAGCTCCTTGCCGCGGCCGGTATATTCCGGCGCGTCGCCATCGATCTGGCTGTTCGACCACAGATGACGGCGGATGTCGGTGGTGAGCCAGAACCGGTAGAAGCCGACCGTGACCAGCTCGAGCCCGGCGCCGCGCGCGACCAGGCGAAAGAACTGCTTCCGGTTCCCTGAAAACGCCACCGGCATCGGCGGCGGGGCCGGCTGCGGGGGCGGCTGCGGCGGCCCCAGCGGGGTCCAGCTCATGTCGTTCACGGGATGGCTCCTGGACGGGACAATCTCTGGGTTATCAAAAGCACAGATTTGTCGTCCCGAGTGTGATCCAGGTTTCACACAAGGTCGAGAGCCGAGGCGATTTTTTGGCGCGGTGCAGTTGGCTTTGCCTTAACGAGATTGCCGGAAACCGTGTCCGCACTCCGGGAAACCCGGCGCGGTTCACTTTCCGAGATGGTCCTCCGCGATGGCCAGGATTGCTCTTCTCGCCGAATCTTGCCGCATGAGACTGCGACCGCTGTTCGCTATCGCAGCTTGCCGAGCCACAGCGCGGTGAGCGCCGAGCGATTGCGCACGCCGAACTTGGCGTAGATCGACTTGACGTGGAAATGCGTGGTGTTCGGACTTTGGTCGAGCCTCTGCGCGATCTGCTTTTCCGTGTGCCCGTCGAGCAGCGCGAGCAACACCCTGCGTTCAGCAGGTGTCAGGGCTGCATTGGCGATCAGCAGGCCGTGGCTGAGCAGTTGCTGACGGTGAAACCATCTTAACCCGCGCATCACGAAGCCCAGGCGCTGGCCGTCCTGCGCCGAGAAGCGAGGGGCCTCCGCATCGCGAAATACGAACAGGCGAATCCTCACGTCGTCATTGAGCGCAATGCGCACGGAAATGCTGTCGGCGAAGCCGACGTCCAAATAGTGCCGCCGATAGTGCTCGCCCTCGAACCATTCCGGCGGCAGCGCTTCGAACAACAGGCGGACGCGGAACGGCTCATCTCCCGACATGGAAAGGATCTGAGACAGGTCGACGTCGCGGGACCAGAGCGTATCGAACTGCTTCTGCACGGATGCTGCCACCGCCGGTATCGGGTCCAGCACCCGGACGAGGCGCGGACGCCAACCGAGCAAGGGATCGGCCCGCTTCGGCGAAGGCAATCGCACGACAACACCCCATAGCACATTGCGTGCCGACAACATGGTACGCAGTGCGGCTAGCAGATGTGTCAGTGCGGCGTCGCCGTCGCCGACGGAGAACTCGGCCAGCCGATCCCAGAGTGCATAGACATCTTGATTCTGCGGATTGCTGGAATCCGTGGATAGATACATGTCCCCCCGAAACAAGTGCGCAGGTCATCGACCTTCGAGCAAGCATAGGAGACACCGGACCACCTTTCTAGGTAGTTCCCAGGCGCATCACGTGGCGCGATATTCAGTGCGGGTGTTGGGAAGACTGGCCTTCTCACCGTCACGATATTCGGAGATTAACGATGCGCACAGCAACGGGCGCGCGCCGGCTTGACACGCCCGACGACGACCGGACGGAGCGGCGGTGGCGTCTCGGCTTTTTCATCGCCCTATCATGCGCCGTTTTGATTGCACTCGCAGCCTTCGCGCAGGAGCACACTGCTGAAGCGCTGATCCGACCTACTGGCCCGCTGCCGGCGATCAACATTCCCTGATCGAGGCGCTGTTGGCGCACCATTTGCCTGGAGCCGAGATTTCATTTGCATTGGAAGCACGACGCTCGCCAAAGCCCAGTCATTAGCCAACTCCTGGAGATCATCATGCGCGCCGTTGCAATTGCTGCGATTGCAAACGCTTTTGTTCGCATATTCCCCGCATCGTCATTGCAAGCAAACGTCCTCAAGCAGACCGCGATGCTCTGTGGAGCGGTCCTCTTGGTGTGGCTGCTGTCGGT
Organism: Bradyrhizobium ferriligni; assembly: GCF_056837965.1. Classification (NCBI taxonomy): domain Bacteria; kingdom Pseudomonadati; phylum Pseudomonadota; class Alphaproteobacteria; order Hyphomicrobiales; family Nitrobacteraceae; genus Bradyrhizobium; species Bradyrhizobium ferriligni. Next base: position 6,561 of record NZ_JBXEJO010000099.1, on the reverse strand, counting down.
GACTTATGGGCTGGATCTCAGTGCCGGATTCTTCTAGCCGATCGGCATCTGATTTTTGCGTCTGCTTCGGTATCCAGCCCCCTTGAGCCACATGTGCAGGGGTCGTCGCGCTCTTCAGGGGCAAGTCCATAGAAGGACGCGGAAATGCTCTGCTCAGACGTTTTGCTCTGCGGCTCGAAGTCCTGGGTTGAAGCTGCCGGCTATCTCGCATCGCTTCTCGTCTTCGCCACGTTTTGCATGAAGACGATGCTCCCGCTCAGGATCGCGGCCATCTTGAGCAATGTCGCGTTCATCGCATACGCGTTCTTCGACGGCTTGTATCCCATCCTCGTCCTTCACTCGGTTCTGCTGCCTCTTAACGTCATCCGAACAGTCCAAATGCTCCGCCTCAGGCGAATTGTGGAGCAGGCATCCAAAGGCGAACTCATAACCGAACCGCTACGTCCGTTCATGAAATCCGCGACGTGGAAGGCCGGGGAGATCATTTTCAGGCAAGGCGATTACGCCGATCGCATCTATCTGCTTGCAAAAGGAAGCGTACGGCTGAATGAAATCGATCTCGTTCTAGGGGCGGGAGAGCTGTTCGGGGAAATTGGCGTTTTCTCGACGGCACATGAGCGCACCCAGACGGCTCAGGCAATTTCCGATGTCGAGCTGCTCTGGCTCACCGAGGGCGAGCTCGCCCAGGTGTGCCATGCGAATCCTGCCCTGGCTTTCCACTTCCTGAAGCTGTCGATCAACCGCCTGCTGGCAACACGGGACGCCAGCCGGGTCGTTCCTTCGTGGTCCCAGTACCCCCGGCCGGCGAGAACGAGCTTCGAACCTCAACGAGGGAAATACATACTTACCGATCAGGTGATGGAACGACCAGCAAGGACGCCGCCGCAAGCGAGGACAGGTGCGATGAACAGATGGACCTTGTCGGCATGCCTTCTGGCGCTCACGGCAGCTCCGGCTGCTGCCGTCGATATGCGGCTGGATTCCTATCGCAATCCGAAGAATGAGAACTTTCGCATCTTCAATCATATGTACCTGGACGGCGTCAGGGGCGGCCTGATGGCCTCCAATGCCTGGCTGAAACGGCATGGCGGCCAATTGTTGTTCTGCATGCCCGACGACCTTGCACTGAGCAGCGAGCAGACCGAAGAGATCATGCTGAAGTCCGCCGGCAAGCGGTCGGCGAAAGGTGAGATGGTGATCGCTCTCCTGCTGCTGTGGGGGATGCAGGACACCTACCCCTGCGAAAAACCCGCCGGCGAGAAAACCGGCAGTCAATAAACGGCGCCCGCACCGTTCGCACGCCGCCGCCCGACCAAATCAAACGCCGTTTCAAACGGGCGTGGTCGCCGACGCGGCCCCTTCACCACCGGAAAAGCCCGGATTCGGCCGCTTTGGCCTGACATCAATGCGGCCAAATGCGCGTCGAGAGCCCTTGCGCAAACCGCCGAATGGGAATGTAATTCGGTAAAACATGCCGCGCCGGCCATGCCCCGGCAGCTCAAACGGTTGAGGAGCCGCTCATGCACGGGACCATCGATCTCGTCGACAACACGAATCTGGACGCCGCGCGCGAACGCGCCAACACGCTTCCGCTTTCGGACTACGATCCCGGCAATCCCGAGCTGTTCAAGACCGATACCTTCTGGCCGTATTTCGACCGGCTGCGCCGCGAGGATCCGGTGCACTATTGCAAGGACTCGATGTTCGGTCCGTACTGGTCAATCACCCGCTACAACGACATCATGGACATCGAGACCAACCACTCGGTGTTCTCCTCGGCTGCCTCGCTCGGCGGCATCACCATCCGCGACGTGCCGCCGGATCTGCGCCGCGAAAGCTTCATCGCGATGGACCAGCCGCGCCATTCCGCGCAGCGCAAGACCGTGGCGCCGATGTTCACGCCGACCCACCTCGACGAGCTTGCCACCAACATCCGCAAGCGCTCGACCGAGTGCCTCGACAATCTGCCGCGCAGCGAGGTGTTCGACTGGGTCGACAAGGTCTCGATCGAGCTGACGACCCAGATGCTCGCGGTGCTGTTCGACTTCCCCTGGGAGGACCGCCGCAAGCTGACGCGCTGGTCCGACGTCGCGACCACCCTGCCCGGCGCCGGTGGCCTCGTCGCCACCGAAGACGAGCGGCAGGCCGAACTGATGGAATGCGCGAGCTATTTCGCACGGCTGTGGAAGGAGCGCGCCAGCCAGCCGCCGAAGAGCGATCTGCTCTCGATGATGGCGCACAGCGACGCCACGCGGAACATGGATCCGAAGAACTTCCTCGGCAACCTGATCCTGCTGATCGTCGGTGGTAACGACACCACGCGCAACACGCTGTCCGGCAGCATCTATGCGCTGAGCAAGCATCCTGAGCAGTACCGCAAGCTGCGCGAGAACCCGGCGCTGATCGACAGCTTCGTGCCCGAGGTGATCCGCTGGCAGACGCCGCTCGCCCATATGCGGCGCACCGCGCTCGCCGACTACGAGTTCCGCGGCCGCCAGATCAAGAAGGGCGACAAGGTGGTGATGTGGTACGTCTCGGGCAACCGCGACGAGGAAGCGATCGAGAAGCCCTACGAGTTCCTGATCGACCGCGCCCGGCCGCGCACCCACATCTCATTCGGCTTCGGCATCCACCGCTGCGTCGGCCTGCGGCTTGCCGAGCTGCAGCTCAAGATCATCTGGGAGGAGATCCTCAAGCGCTTCGACACCATCGAGGTGGTGGACGAGCCGCAGCGGGTGTATTCCAGCTTCATCAAAGGCTACGAGACGCTGCCAGTGCGCATCGCCGCCTGACGCTGCATCCGCTATCGTGTTGTTGAAACATTTGCGTCGCTTGGCCTGAGTTAGGAAGGCACATCGGATGGGTTCCCTCCCCCCTTGCGGGGGAGGGTTAGGGAGAGGGGTAAGCCGCACGGGCAGTGTTCGCGGCTCACCCCTCTCTCCAACTCTCCCCCGCAAGGGGGGAGAGAGCCCAACCACCTCCCGTGCGGCTTTGGCATCATTGTGTGGAGAAAGATCATGAACATCCATGCCGCAGTCAGCGCCGACCGGGCCGAGCTGCTGCGCCAGGCCCGCGAGGAAGCCTATTCGACACCGCTTAGGGATTTTCATCCCGGCGCGCCAAGACTGTTCCAGAACGACACGCTGTGGCCGTGGTTCGAGCGGCTGCGCAAGGAAGAGCCGGTGCACTACTGCACCAATGCGCCGATCGAACCCTATTGGTCTGTCGTGAAGTACAACGACATCATGCATGTCGACACCAGCCACGGCATCTTCTCCTCGGACTCCACGCTCGGCGGCATCTCGATCCGCGACGTGCCGCCCGGCTACGACTATCCGAGCTTCATCGCGATGGACCAGCCGAGGCACGCCCATCAGCGCAAGACCGTGTCGCCGATGTTCACGCCGACGCATCTCGACGAGCTGGCAAAGCTGATCCGGCAGCGTTCGGCCAGCGTGCTCGACAACCTGCCGCGCAACGAGACCTTCAATTTCGTCGAGCGCGTCTCGATCGAATTGACCACCCAGATGCTGGCGACGCTGTTCGACTTCCCCTGGGAGGAGCGGCGCAAGCTGACGCGCTGGTCCGACGTCTCCACGGCGCTGCCGAAGAGCGGCATCGTCGAGTCGCCGGAGCAGCGGCGGCAGGAGATGGACGAGTGCTACGCCTATTTCTCGAAGCTCTGGAACGAGCGCGTCAACGCTCCGCCGCGCAACGACCTTTTGTCGATGATGGCGCACAGCGACGCCACGCGGCACATGGACCCCGATAATCTGATGGGCAACATCATCCTGCTGATCGTCGGCGGCAACGACACCACGCGCAACACCATGAGCGGCTCGGTGCTGGCGCTGCACGAGCACCCCGACCAGTTCCAGAAGCTGAAGGAGAACCCCGCGCTGATCGACACCATGGTGCCGGAGGTGATCCGCTGGCAGACGCCGCTGGCGCATATGCGGCGCACCGCCCTTCAGGACACCGAGATCGGCGGCAAGACGATCAGGAAGGGCGACCGCGTCGTGATGTGGTACGTCTCCGGCAACCGCGACGACGATGTGATCGACCGTCCGAACGAGTTCATCATCGACCGGCCGCGGCCGCGCATCCACCTGTCGTTCGGCTTCGGCATCCACCGCTGCGTCGGCATGCGGCTCGCCGAGTTGCAGCTTCGGATCGTCTGGGAAGAAATGCTGAAGCGCTTCGACCGTATCGAGGTAGTCGGCGAGCCGAAGCGGGTCTATTCCAGCTTCGTCCGCGGCATCGAGAACCTGCCGGTGCGGATTCCGGGCTGAAGCTAGAGCATGATGAAGTGAGGATGAGCTAGCAACCGCGACGACGCTGCGCTCCCTCTCCCGCTTGCGGGGGAGGGCTGGGGTGGAGGTATTGCCACGAGTCTCCTCGCGGAGAGAACCCCCACCCGCCGCGCTCCGGACGACGCTTCGCGTCGCTCGTCGCGCGTCGGCCTCCCCCGCAAGCGGGAGAGGCGAAACGAGTCTGCGGCTCGGCTGATCCAACCAAAAATCATCACGCTCTAGATTGTCCTTGGCCACAAGCGCGATCGGCCCTATGTCTTTGCCGGGCGTAGGGGATTGATGCACCGCGTCTTGCAGTTTGGGCCAGTTGACGGAACATGAACCGAAAAGAACGGCGTGCGGCTGGTAAGCGACGGGATGAGTCCGCCAAGAACGCACCAGCCTTCGCCTCTGCAGGCGTCAGCATTGCCGATCTCGCCGCTGAGGCCAGCCGCTTCTACGCGATGCGCCGCTTCAACGAAGCGCAGGAGATCTGCCGGCAGATTCTCGCGCGCGAGCCTGGCCATGTGCAGAGCCTGAATCTTCTCGGCCTGATGGCGCAGGCTGCCGGCGATCACCGGGCTGCCGCGAAGATGTTCACCAAGGCGATTGCCTCGGACGACGTCAACGCCGCGTGCCACTACAACGCCGGCAACTCCTACCAGGCCCTGGGCAATCGCAGCAAGGCGGCCGCGCATTTCAGCAAGGCGCTGGCGCTCGGCATGGATGCGAAGGCCGTCGGCTTCATCCTGCAAAGTCCGACCGTGACCAGCTATGTCGGGCGGATTGCAAGCAAGTGGCCGCTGCCGGTGACAAGCTCCGAATTGTTCGGCAGCGAGGGCGTCGCACCACTTGCGCGCGACCTGTTCCTGCGCTCGGCGATGGAAGCGACGACGCTGGCAAGCATGGAGCTCGAGGTGCTGCTCGGATATGCGCGGGCCGAGGTGCTGCGGCTCGCGAGCAAGCCGGATCGGGATGAAGTCGACGACGATATCGTGGCCTTTGCCTGCGCGCTCGCGCGGCAATGCTTCATCAACGAATATGTCTATGCGCAGACCGAGGCGGAAAGCGAAGGTGCCGGCGCGCTGCGCGATCGATTGCTGCAGGACCTGGCTTCAGGCGCTGCGATCTCGCCGCTCACGCTGGCCATGGTCGCCGCCTACTTCCCGCTTCATGCCTTGCCGACGGCGGACGCGCTGCTGCGCCGGGATTGGCCCGCGACTGTCGCCGGCCTGTTGCGGGTGCAGCTTCGCGAACCCCGCGAGGAGATGGAAGAGCGCAGCACCATTCCAACGCTCACACCGATCAAGAACAGCGTGTCGGTCGACGTGATGCGCCAATACGAGGAAAATCCCTATCCACGCTGGACCGTCAACCCGCTGACGGCATTCGCCGCCGATCGGGCGCGGGGACGAACCGTCGCGACCGCGGACCAGCAAGCCGAACGGGATATCCTGATCGCGGGGTGCGGCACCGGCTCGCACGCGATCCAGATCGCGCAGGTCTATCCCAATGCCCGCTTGCTCGCCGTCGACATCAGCATGACCAGCCTCGCCTATGCGCGCCGCAAGACGCGGGAGCTCGGCTTGCGCAACATCGACTATGCGCAGGCGGACATCCTGGAGTTGGGCTCGATCGATCGCAGCTTCGACAGCATCGAGTCGGTCGGCGTGCTGCATCATCTTGCCGAACCCTTGGCCGGCTGGCGCGTGCTGGTCTCGCTGCTGCGGCCGGGCGGCACCATGCGCATCGGGCTCTACAGCAATCTGGCGCGCCGCGTCATCGTCGAGGCCCGCGATCGCATCGCGGCGCGCGGTTATCGCGCCACCGCCGACGACATCAGACGCTGCCGGCAGGACATCTTCCGCGAAGCCGACAAATGGAAGCCGCTGATCGGCGCCAAGGATTTCTACAGCATGAGCGGCTGCCGCGATCTGCTGTTCAACGTCATGGAACACCGGTTGACTATTCCGGAGATCGCGGCATTCCTCAGCGAACACGGCCTGACGTTTGGGGGATTCGAGCCGTTTGACGATCCGGCGGTGCTCGAACAATTCCGCAAGAAGTTTCCCGGCGGAGCCGACGAGACCAATCTCGATCAGTGGCACCGCTTCGAGGTCGATCACCCCGAGACGTTCTGGGACATGTACGTGTTCGTGGTGCTAAGGACCGGGCCCTGACGGCGGGGCGCTAGAGCATGATAACGTTGAGTCGAACTGGCGACCGCGCATGAACTGCGCTCCCTCTCCCGCTTGCGGGAGGGCTGGGG
>NZ_JBXEJO010000098.1:0-28910 GCF_056837965.1 Bradyrhizobium ferriligni | reverse complement strand
CCGCGGACCCCTGATAGGTTTAGAGCGACAGCTCGCCCTGGCCCCGCCGATCATCTTCCCGGAAACCCAATCCCTGGGCCCACGGGAGACTTGCCATGAGCGGACACGATCACGACCATCGCGATGAGGAAAAAGGCGTCAGCCGACGCAAGGTGCTGGAATGCATGACCTGGGCCGGCACCGGCGTGCTGTGGACCGTCACCGGCGGCGTGCCGCATTCGCTCGGCATCGTCGGCTCGGCCGCGGCTGCGGAGGCGGCGCCCGGCATGACCTTCATGCAGATCAGCGACAGCCATGTCGGCTTCGACAAGCCGGCCAACCCGAACGCCATCGGCACGCTGGAAGAGGCCATCAACAAGGTCCGGGCGATGCAGGTCAAGCCGTCCTTCATGATCCACACCGGCGACATCACGCATCTGTCGAAAGCGTCCGAATTCGATGACGCCGATCGCATCATCTCGCAGGCCAAGCTCGACGTGCACTACGTGCCAGGCGAGCACGATTTCATCGACGAGGAGGTCAAGCTCTACAAGGAGCGCTACGGCCGCGGCACCAAGGGTCCGGGCTACTATTCCTTCGACGCCGGCGGCGTGCATTTCATCGGCCTCGTCAACGTCGTCGACCTCAAGGGCGGCGGCCTCGGCAATCTCGGCAACGAGCAGCTCGAATGGCTGGAGAACGACCTCAAGGGCCGCTCGAAGTCGACGCCGATCGTGCTGTTCGCCCACATCCCGCTGTGGACGGTCTATCCGCAATGGGGCTGGGGCACCGAGGACGGCGCCCGCGCGCTGGAATACGTCAAGGGGTTCGGCTCGGTCACCGTGCTCAACGGCCACATCCACCAGGTGATGCAGAAGGTCGAGGGCAACGTCACCTTCCACACCGCGCGTTCGACCGCCTTCCCGCAGCCGGCGCCGGGCTCCGCCCCCTCGCCCGGCCCGATGAAGGTGGAGGATGCCAAGCTGCGCAGCATGCTCGGCGTCGCCAGCATCAACTTCAAGCAGAACAGCCAGCCGCTGGCGATCATCGACACGCCGCTGCAAGGCTAAGGGACAAGACCGATGAGTTCGATCAATCGACGCGACTTCGGGATCGCCGTGGTCGCGACCATGCTGCTGCCGGTCACGGCGGCCCGCGCCGAGGATACCGCGGTTCACATCGACAACTTCTCGTTCACCCCGCCCCAGCTTGACGTGAAGGTCGGCACCACCGTGACCTGGACGAACCGCGACGACATCCCGCACACCGTGGTGTGTGCGGGCAAATTCCGCTCCAAGACCATGGATACCGACGGCACCTTCTCGTTCACCTTCACGGAGCCCGGCGAGTACAAGTATTTCTGCTCGCTGCATCCGCACATGACAGGCAGTGTCAAGGTTGGGTAACGTGACAACCCATACAATCACAACCATGCCCGGCCGGTGGCCCTCCGCCCCCGGCCGGGCACGAGCCGTCTCTCGACATGCCGGGCAGAACACGATGGTTGTCAACGCGTCGCAAGACGATCCCGAAAAGGCGCGGCGCTTCCGCGAGGCCGCGCTGCCGTATCTTGACGACGCCTATACGCTGGCCCGCTATCTGCTGCGCGATGCCGCCGACGCCGAGGATGCGGTGCAGGAATGCTATCTGCGCGCCTACAAGCATTTCGACAGCTACCGTGGACCTGCGATGAAGCCGTGGCTGTTCGCGATCCTGCGCAATGTCTGCCGCGCCGAATATGCAAGGCGCAAGACCGCCCCGACCGCGGTCGAGGAGTTGCCCGAAGGCGGCGAGCAGACCCCGCTGTGGAATGAAGCCCCGGAGACCCCGGAAAAGCAGCTGCTTCGCCGCTTCGACGGCGAGACCGTGCGCAAGCTGGTCGCGGCGCTTGCCGAGCCGTTCCGCGAGACCTTTGTGCTCAGGGAAATCCAGAATCTTTCATACCGCGAGATCGCCGATGTCGCCGCCGTGCCGGTCGGCACCGTGATGTCCCGCCTCGCGCGCGCCCGCGCCATGCTGCGATCGGCCTGGCTTGCGGAACAGGAGCAAGCGAAATGACCTGCGAGGAAGCCGAAGTGCTGATCCACGCGCTGATCGACGGCGAACTCGACGCCGGCCATGCGCGCGAAGTAGAAGCCCATGTCGAGGGGTGCGCGCATTGTGCCGCGCTCATGAAGGAGTACCAGGAGATCCGCCAGGCGATCGCCGAGAGCGATTTGCGCTACAAGGCGCCGCTCGAGCTGCGCCGCAAGATCGAGAGGTCGCTGCCGCAACCACAAGCGCAGGCGGCGCCGACCCGGCGCTCGGTGCTGCGCGGCTTCGCGCTGGGCTCCGCGGTGTCGGCGATGGCAGCGACCGGCCTTGTCGCGATCGTGCTGCGCAACGATGACGAGCAGCGCATCGAGAACGAGGTGGTGTCGGCGCATCTGCGTTCGCTGCAGGCCGGCCACCTCACCGACGTGATCTCGACGGATCAGCACACGGTCAAGCCCTGGTTCAACGGCAAGCTCGACGTCTCTCCGCCGGTGATCGATCTCACCGCGCAGGGCTTCACGCTGATCGGCGGCCGGCTCGACTACGTCAACGCCCGCGAGATCGGCGCCGTGGTCTACAAGCGGCGCCAGCACGTCATCAACCTGTTCGTGGCGCAGACCGCGAACACCGAACGCAAGGCGGCGAAGATTTCGACGCTGCAGGGCTTCAACATCCGCCGCTGGAGCGACCGCGGCCTGAACTACTGGGCGGTCAGCGATCTCGGCGCCGACGAGCTGGGCGAGTTCGGCGACAAGTTCGAGGGCGCGATGCGCGCGAACAAGGAGGGGTGAGTCTTGTAGCCCGGATGGAGCGCTGGGTAATCCGGGGATGGTCTTACCCGCTGTGAGAACCCCGGATTTCGCTCAGCCTGTCATCGGGCGCGCATTCGCGCGACCCGTTGGCTGCATCCGGGCTACAGGTTCGAAACTACGCCGACTTGCGCACCGCGTTGTCGACCAGCGTCTTGCCGAGCGACCAGATCGCGCCGGGCACCTTGTGGCTGCCGGCGATCACGTCGTCGAACGACTTCTCGATCCAGGTGCAGTCCTCTTCGGTGATCATGAGCGGCGGCAGCAGCTTGATGGTGTGGAGGCCGTGGCCGGCGACCTGGGTCAGGATCTTGTGATCCTTGAACAGCGGCACCGTGATCAGCTGGCAGAACAGGCCCTTGTTGGCAGTCTCCAGCAGATTCCACGACGCCTTCAGCCGCAGCGATTTCGGCGGGCCGAACTCGACGCCGATCATCAGGCCCTTGCCGCGCACTTCCTTCATCAGTTCATAGCCGGGCACCATGCGCGTCAGCGCAAGACGAAGCTCGGCGCCGCGTTTGGCGGCGTTCTCGACGAGCTTCTCGGCCTTGATGACGTCGAGCGTGGCAATGCCGGCGGCCATCGCCAGATCGTTCTTCGCGAAGGTCGAGCCGTGCACGACCGCGCGATCCATCTGGTTGAAGATTTTGTCGAAGATGTTCTTGCGCGTCAGCAGCGCGCCGATCGGCACGTGACCGCCGGACAGCGCCTTCGCCAGCAGCACCATGTCGGGCTCGATGCCCCAATGCTCGATCGCGAGGAATTTTCCGGTGCGGCCGATGCCGGTCTGGATCTCGTCGGCGATGAACAGCGTGCCGTATTTGCGGCACAGCGCCAGCGCGCCGGGCAGGAACTCGTCGGTGGGCATGTTGACGCCCTTGCCCTGGATCGGCTCGACGATGAACGCGCCGACCTGGCGCGACGACAGCGCCTTCTCCAGCGCCTCGAGATCGTTGAAGGGAATCGGGGTGCAGCCCGGCAGCAGCGGCTCGAATCCGCCGCGGAAATTCGAATCATCCGTCAGCGACAGCGCGCCGTAGGACAGGCCGTGGAACGAATGCCCGCAATAGACGATACCGGGGCGGCCGGTCGCGCCGCGCGCGAACTTGATCGCGGCTTCGACCGTTTCGGCGCCGGAATTGGCGAAAAACACCTTGTCCAGATATGGAACATGTTCCAGAAGCCGTTCCGCGAGCACGCCAGCGAGCGTCGAGACATCGAGTTGCACAAGATTGGGCAGGTCGGCGTCGAGCACGCTCTTCAGCGCCTGGCGCAGGGCCGGATGATTGCGGCCAATCGCAAAAACGCCAAATCCGCTCAATAGATCAAGGTAACGAGCCCCCTGACGATCGAAGAGGTATTGGCCTTGCCCCTTTTGGAAGCCGACGTCGTAGCCGATGGTCTTGAGAACGCGAACGAGTTGCTCGTTGAGGTGACGCGTGTGCATGGCACCGCGCTGCCCCTCGCGCTCCACAAAAATCTCGGAAACGTCTAGATTGGAACTTACCATTCGTTACATACGTCGGTTGATGGCCATCTCGTCAACTTAAAACGCTCGCTAGCGGCGTTTTGACCCCCGCTCGGATCGTCCAGTTAAGCACAGGTTTGGACCATGTTGCACTGCCCAAGAACTTTCGCGCGTACAATAGCCTTTTCAGGTTTATTTTTGGCCACCGTATTATCACCGGCACTTGCAGCGGACCCGACCGGCGACTGGAAGGTCGCTGACGGTGTCGCCACCATCCGCGTCGCCCAGTGTAATGGCAACATGTGGGGTGCGGTGTCCTGGGAAAAAACCCCGGGCGGCAAGGATAAGAACAATCCTGATCCTGCAAAGCAGAGCAGGCCGACGCTCGGCATGCCGATCCTGATCGACATGAAGAAGAAGGCCGGCGCCGATGCGTGGGAAGGTCAGGTCTACAACGCCAAGGACGGCCAGCTCTACAGCTCGACCATCAAGCCCGTCGGCACCGATCAGTTGGAGATCCAGGGCTGCGTGCTCGGCTTCCTGTGCGGCGGCGAGACCTGGACCCGCGTCGGTCCGCCGATTCCGGTGAGCGCCGCCGGCAGCCCGGCGGCGAAGGGCACCCAGCCCAAGTCAACAGCACCGCAGAAAACCACCGGCGCCGTGGCACCGGCCACCAAGCCGGGCCAAAAGCAGGTCCCGGGCAACGCCAATGCGCAGGCTGACGCCGTGGGCGATATCTGCCTGCTACCGGACATCGCGCGACCGACGCATTAGCGGAAGCCTGCGGGGAACACCATCCGCTGACATCGCGGCTCGGCGGCGCCTGCCGCCAAGCCGGTCCGACAGCGAACCGCCAACGCGTCAGGTGACGTCGTTGGCGATATCCTCCTCCTTGACCTCGCGCGGCTTGCCCATCAGCGCCGGCTGGAACAGCAACACCGCCGCGAGCGTGGTGACGAGCGAGAGCGCCAGCAGCTTGCCCATGCTCGCGGTGCCGGGATGGCTCGACAGCCACAGGCTGCCGAACGCGGTCGCCGTGGTCAGCGCGCTGAAAAAGATCGCGCGTGTCAGGCTCGACTGCAGCAGATTCGTCCTGCCCTGGCGCCACGCCGTGACATAGTAGATCTTGAACGCCACGCCGACGCCGAGCAACAGCGGCAGCGCGACGATGTTGGCGAAGTTGAGCGGCAGCCCGATCAAGACGCAGATCTCCAGCGTGACGATGCCGGCGACGAGGAGCGGCACCAGCGTCATCAGCACGTCGACGACGCGGCGCAGCGTGAGCCACAGCAGCAGGCCGATCGTGACCAGCGCCAGGATGCCGGCGTGGATGAACGCCTTCACGATGACGTCGCCCGACTTCAGGATCGAGACCGGCCCGCCGATCGCGGTCGGCTCGGCGGCGAGCACGGCGTCGGCAAAGCGGCGCAGATTGTCGTTGTCGTTCGGATCGCCCTTCGGCTCCACCTCGACACGCATCAGGCCGTCCTTGGTCTTCCAGCTGTCGACGAGTTCCGGCGGCAGGTTCTGCAGCGTGACGGTCTGGGCCTGCAGCGTATTGCGGAGCTGATCGAACACGATCTTCATCGGCGCGACGAAGATGTCCTGCGCCTTGTCGCGGGTCGCCTGGTTCGAACCGGCGAGCTTTTGCAGGGCGTCGGCGAGCCGGCGCGCGGCCACCGCGCCCGGCCCCTTGCCGTCGCCCGCGGTCTTGCGCAGGCTGTCGGCCGAGCTCTTCAGCGACTCGACATTCTCCTGATCCGACGGCGCCGGATCGACCGAATCCGGGTTGAGCGCGGGGCCGAGCGTCTTGGCCGCCTGCGCGATCAGCTTCAGCTTGGCCGGCTGGTCGTCGGGCACGAAGCTGTCGAGCGACATCACGCGCGACACTTCCGGCAGCTTCTCGAGCTTGGCCTCGATCTTCTTGGCGTCGGCTTCCGAGCGCGTCATCACGTTGATGGCGTTGGCGCCGGTGTTCGGATCCTTCCGCAGGTCGAGGAAGGTCGCGATCGATTCCACCTTGGAATTGCGCAGATTGATCGGGTTGAAGTCGAACTTCATGTAATGGAGCAGCGGCAGGCCCGCGACCGTGACCAGCAGCGTGCCGACGATGATCGGAACGCGATGCTTCTCCAGGAAGAGATCGAGCGGCGCCAGGAAGGCGTAGCCGACCGGCTCCTTCTCGCCGGGCGGATTGAGCAGATCGAGCAGCGCCGGCAGCACCGTGATGCTGGTGACGAACGCCACCAGCATGCCGGCGCCGGCGATCTTGCCGAGCTCCGAGATGCCCTTGTAGTCGGTCGGCAGGAAGCAGAGGAACCCGGCGGCGGTCGCCATCGCGGCGAGCGACAGCGGCACCGCGGAGCGGCGCGCCGCATTTTCCAGCGCCAGCGTCAGATTGTCGTTCTTGAAGCGCTCGGAGCGGTAGCGAACGCTGAACTGGATGCCGAAGTCGACCCCGAGGCCGATGAACAGCACGGCGAAGGCGATCGAGAGCAGGTTCAGCGAGCCGACCATCATCAGGCCGACCGCCGTGGTGATGGCAAGCCCGATGAACAGGTTCACGAACACGGCGAAGATGATCTTGCCGGAATGCAGCGCCATCCAGAGGATGACCAGCACGATCACCACGGTGCCGATGCCGTTGGTGATCGCGCCGTCCTGCACGGTGGCGTATTCCTCGTTGGCGATCGGCACGGGTCCGGTCAGGCGAACGCGCGCGTGATATTCGGTCGGGAATTTCAGATCGGCCGCCGCCTGGCGGATCGCGTCGGTCGCGCCCTTGCCCGGCTCCAGCGCCGAATAGTCGATGATCGGCTTGATCTCGATGAAGGCGCGCTTGTCCGAATCGGTCAGCGGCTTGTCGCTGGTGAGCTCGCGCCAGGAGAAGGTCGCGTTGCCCTTGGCGAGGACGGTCTCGACCGTCTCGGAGATCAGGTTGAAGGGCGGCGCCGTATTGTCGAGCTTGACCTGCCCGCGCTTGACGCCGGCAAGGCCGGTCTCGAGCGCGCCGGTCAATCCGCGAATCGAGGGATCGCCGGCCATGATCTCGATCAACGGTGCGGCCGCTTCGAGCTGGCCCGCGACCTTGCCGACTTCTTCGGTCGGCAGGAACAAGAGGCCGTTCTTCTCGAAGAATTCGCCGGAGCCGAGCGCGGTGATCGCTTCGAAGTTCTTCTTGTCGGCCTGCAGCTTCGCGGTGAGCGCCTTCGCGGCCGAGCTGGTCAGCTCCGGCGTTGCTGCCTCGACCACCGCCAGGATCAGCCGCTCGCGATCAAACGCTTCCTCGAACTGGTTGTCGCGCTTGCGCCAATCCAGATCCGGCGAGATCAGCTTGTTGATGTCGGTGTTGATCGAGAAGTTGCGGGCCGTATAGAAGCCGGCGCCGATCGACAGCAACACAGAGATAATCACAACCGGAAGGGCAAAACGCGTACAGGTCCTAACAACGGAGACGACAATATTTGTCAGCACTTCGTTTCTTTCTAATCTCGGGGAAGCATGGCCGAAAACGCCCGCTCTGTAGCGGAGTTCCCGGGACCGATCTAATGTTGTTTTGGTTATCCTTCTCGACGGGACGGCGAGGAGGTTCCAAAGCACAGGAACGGCCACGAATGGCCGGTATAAACCGCATGAGTGGGCGATAAAGTGACGAACAAGTGAGGGAGACGGTCGGTCGCAGGAGCCAAAACCCACACTATATTACCTCCAACGCCTCCTCCTTCGTGATCCAGCCCGCTCGAAACGCTACCTTTTTGCCACAAATCCCTGTATTTCCATGCGCTTGGGGCACAGATCCCGTCCAGGAACTGTGATGGCGCGGACGTTGCAACTGACGTTGCGAGGTCCGACGTGTGGAGTGCGTTGCCGAAAAGGCCGCAGGGCATTGAACGAGATTGGTGCAATTTGCGTAACGGACGTCCGATGGAAGTGTTTCTTGCTCAGCCGCGCGGCTTTTGCGCGGGCGTCGTGCGCGCGATCGAGATCGTCGAACGCGCGCTTGAGAAGTATGGCCCGCCGGTCTATGTCCGCCACGAGATCGTGCATAACAAACACGTCGTCGAGAGCCTGAAGAAGAAGGGCGCGATCTTCGTCGAGGACCTCTCGGAAGTGCCGGCCAAGGCAGTGACCGTCTTCAGTGCCCATGGCGTCGCCAGGAGCGTCGAGGAGGAGGCGGAAGCCCGCGACCTGCCGGTACTCAATGCCACCTGCCCGCTCGTCACCAAGGTCCACAACCAAGGCAAGCGTTATATCTCGAAGGGCCGCGCTTTGATCCTGATCGGGCACGCCGGCCACCCCGAGGTCGAGGGAACCATGGGACAGGTTCCGGGGCCGGTTCTGCTGGTCCAGAGCGTCCAGGATGTGGCGGAACTGAGGCTGCCGAGCGATGCGCCGGTCGCCTACATTACCCAAACCACCCTGTCCGTGGACGACACCAGGGACATTATCGCGGCTCTTCAGGCAAAATTTACAGATATTCAAGGCCCGGATATCAGGGATATCTGCTATGCGACACAGAACCGCCAATCTGCGGTAAGGGACCTGAGCAAACTGGTGGACGTCATTTTGGTGGTGGGGGCCGCCAACAGTTCCAACTCGAACAGGCTTCGTGAAATCGGCACCGAGGTCGGCGTCGCGAGTTATCTCATTGCCGATGGGAGCGAACTCAATCCGGATTGGCTCAAGGATGCGAAGGCCGTCGGCATTACGGCGGGCGCTTCTGCGCCTGAAGTTTTGGTCGACGATGTGATCGAGGCCCTGCGGCGCATCGGACCGCTGTCGGTCTCGGTCGTTCCGGGCCGAGAAGAGAATATCGAATTCCGGCTGCCAGCCGAACTGACTGCGGGCTGATCTGAACCCACATCCCTTTGATAAGTGCAGAAAGAAATCGTCTAATGGCTATACCGTTCTTCAAGGAAATGCGTATCGGCGGTTATCTGATCAAGCAGAAGCTGCTTGGCCGCAAACGCTATCCGCTCGTGCTGATGCTGGAACCCTTGTTCCGTTGCAACCTCGCCTGCGTCGGCTGCGGCAAGATCGATTATCCCGATGCGATCCTCAATCGCCGCATGACGGCGCAGGAATGCTGGGATGCGGCCGATGAATGCGGCGCGCCGATGGTGGCGATTCCCGGCGGCGAGCCGCTGATCCACAAGGAAATCGGCGAGATCGTGCGCGGCCTCGTGGCGCGCAAGAAGTTCGTCTCGCTGTGCACCAATGCGCTGCTGCTCGAGAAGAAGCTCGATCTGTTCGAGCCGTCGCCCTATTTGTTCTTCTCGGTGCATCTCGACGGCCTGAAGGATCATCACGACAAGGCGGTGTCGCAGAAGGGCGTGTTCGATCGCGCCGTCTCGGCGATCAAGGCGACGAAGGCGCGCGGCTTCACGGTCAACGTCAATGCCACCATCTTCGACGGCCATCCGGCGGAGGAGATCGCCAAGTTCCTCGACTTCACCACCGAGCTCGGCGTCGGCGTCTCGATGTCCCCGGGTTACGCCTATGAGCGTGCGCCCGATCAGGAGCACTTCCTCAACCGCACCAAGACCAAGAAGCTGTTCCGCGACGTCTTTGCGCTCGGCAAGGGCAAGAAGTGGAACTTCATGCATTCTGGCCTGTTCCTCGACTTCCTTGCCGGCAACCAGGAATACGAGTGCACGCCCTGGGGCATGCCCGCGCGCAACATCTTCGGCTGGCAGAAGCCCTGCTACCTGCTCGGTGAAGGCTACGCCAAGACCTTCAAGGAGCTGATGGACACCACCGACTGGGAGACCTACGGCACCGGCAAGTACGAGAAGTGCGCCGACTGTATGGCCCATTGCGGCTACGAGCCGACCGCGGCAACCGCTGCGATCAACAATCCGCTGAAGGCGATGTGGGTTGCGCTGCGCGGCATCAAGACCACGGGCCCGATGGCGCCCGAGATCGACATGTCGAAGCAGCGTCCGGCGCAGTACATCTTCGCCGAACAGGTGCAGAAGAAGCTCTCGGAGATCCGCCGCGACGAGGCTGCGGCCGCCGCCGCCAAGCAGCAAGCGAAGGCCTCGACCGCCGCCTGACGCGCGATGTGAGCGAAAGCAGAAACATGAAAGCCCCGGTTCAGCGAACCGGGGCTTTTTTCTTGGATCAGGATGCCGCCTGCTCTTCGTGGCGGTTTCGTAATAGCAGCTTCTCGATCTCCGCCGCGCGCGGCGCGCTGAGTGTGCCACGTTCGATCCCGAGCGGGACATTGCGCAAAGCGAGCTCGCGATACAGCGCGCCGGATGGAGGAAACCGCTCATCCAGCGCCCGGAGGTGTTTGAGGATCGTTCCGACGTCGCCGCGCGCCACGCAGCCGCCCATGCCATTCGCCAGTCCGCCGTCGAGAACGGCCGCGACCGTCCCGCGCAGCAGCGGCATCATCGCGCGCAAGGCGTCCGCCTCGCTGGCGCCAAAGCTCTTCCAGAGCTCGACGCCTTCCTTGAGCAGCGCGATCAGGAACGGACCGACGTAATATGCCGACGCATGATAGAGCGCCCGCGCACCAGCCGGCAGCGCCAGCGGTTCGCACCCGATCCGGGTCGCAAGCAATTCCAGGTCGCGCCTGAAGTCGCCCTCTGCCTCGATGCCGACGGTGCATCCGCGTAATCCCTCGAGCGCAACGTCCGGATTGGCAAACATCTGCATCGGATGAAATCCGCCGGTCGCGGCGCCTGCGGATTTCGCCTGAGCGAGCGCGGCCAGTTCGGTCGCGCCGCTGCAATGAACCACGCGGTGACGCGGCTCCCAGCGCAAATCGCGGCACACCGGCAGGATCGCGTCGTCGCTCACGGTGAGGAAAACCATGTCGCAGCTGTCGACGACCTGCTGCGCGGCGGTCATCGGCCGCGCCGACGGGATGCGGGATCCGAGCCGCTGCGCGGCATCGGCACCGCGGCTGTAGAACGCCGCGACGTTCAGCCCCGCGCGGACGAAGGCCGGCGCGAGCGTTTGCGCCACGCGGCCGGCGCCGATGAAGCCGATCCGCAACGCCGCCAGCGCCGTGCTCATTGCGCGTAGCTCCCGTCGATGCGGTCGAGCCTGCGCCGCAGCGCCGGCCATTCCAGCAGGCCGTAGCCGGCCTGCAGATTTTGCGCCGCTTCATTCAGCACCGGATTGGTGTCGCGCTCATTGTCCAGCGTGATCTCGGTGCCGGCAAAGCAGGTCACCGTGTTGCCGATCGCCATCTCGGTCGGCGCATGCAGCGGCCGGCCGCAGCCGAGCGCGTCGACCTGGATCCGGCAGGCCTGCTCCAGCCAGTAGATCGCATTGAACGCCTGCGGAATCGTGTTGCCGCAAACCAGGAGGCCATGATTGCGCAACACCAGCACATTGTTGCGGCCGAGATCGGCCACGACACGGTCGCACTCGTCCCGATCGATCGCCGGCCCTTCGAAATCGTGATAGCCGATCCGTCCGTGAAACCGCATCGCCGTCTGCGACAGCGGCAGCAGCCCCTCGGCAAGCGTGCTGACCGCGGTGCCGGCCCTGGTGTGGGTATGCAGGACGCAGTTCACGTCGGGCCGCGCGCGATGGATCGGGGCATGCAGATAGAAACCGGCGACGTTGACGTTGTAGCCGTGGTCGGGCTGCAGCACGGTGCGGCCCTCGATGTCGATCTTGACGAGGCTCGACGCGGTGATCTCCTCGTACAGCATGCCATAGGGATTGATCAGGTATTGATCGTGATGCCCCGGGACCTGTGCACTGATATGGTTGTAGATCAGGTCGGTCATTCCATAGAGCGCGACCAGGCGGTAGCACGCCGCGAGATCGACGCGGGTTGCCCACTCCTGTTCTCCCACGACGGCCCTGATATCGTTGACGGCACAAACTTCGATCTGACGCATGTTACTCGGGCCCTTGGTGTCGGATGACGGAGGCGCGCTCGACGATACGGCTGAGGTCTTCCGACGATGGAAGTGTGCCGAATACATGCATCCCGTCCGCGCCAAGCCGGGATTGCACGAACAGATCGGCGGCAGCGGCATCGCCATGCCTCAGCATCTCGACAGCCTGCAGCGCATGCGCCATTCGGGCGACGAGCGCCCGCGCGTGCCCGTCGTCCGGATATCGTGCGCGCAATCGATCGGCGAGATCGTCCGTGCTTCGGTCATAGACCGGATTGATGCCCCTGCTCGCACGCAACTCGTCAACGAATGCGTCCCGGCAATTCGCATCGCGCTGCATGGCGCGCAGGACGTCCATGCACATCATGTTCGAGGTGCCTTCCCAGATCGAATTCAGCGGCGCCTCGCGATACAGCCGCGCCATCGGATTCTCCATGATGAAGCCGTTGCCGCCATGCACCTGCAGGCATTCATAGGTGAAGGCCGGCGCGCGCTGGCAATTCCAGAACTTCATCACGGGTGTCGCGACCCGCGCCAGCAATCGCTCGTGTTCGCTTGTCTGCAGCCCGTCGGTCGCGCGCGCGATCCGAAACGCGCCGAGCATCGCTGCCTCGCTCTCGAGCGCGAGGTCGGCGAGCACGTTGCGCTGCATCGGAAGCTCGGACATCGGCTTGCCAAACGCCGTTCGCGTTTGCGCGTGGTTGAGGGCGAGGCTCAGCGCCTGGCGCATCAGGCCAGCGGAGCCGACCGCGAAATCCAGCCGTGTCAGATGGGCATGCGAAAGGATTTCCGCGATGCCGCGGCCCTCTTCGCCAACCAGGATCGACCACGTATCGTGGTACTCGATCTCGCTCGACGCGTTCGACCGGTTGCCGCACTTGTCCTTCAGGCGCTGAATGTGGATACGGTTGGCGCTGCCGTCCGGCAGCAGGCGCGGCACGAACAGGCAACTGACGCCGGACTGGGTGCGCGCCAGCGTGTAGAATCCGTCGGCCACCGGCACCGAGAAGAACCATTTGTGGCCGGTGATCGCATAGATCTCGCCATGCGCACCGCGCTCGACGAAGCGCGCGGTGGTCTGGGTCTCGCGCAGATCGGAGCCGCCCTGCTTTTCGGTCATCGCGTAACCGATGACCGCGGCGCGCTTGGCCTCGATCGGAAGCCGCCGCGGATCGTAGTCCGCCGCCAGCGTTCGCTCCCGCCACAGATCGAATTGCGGCTTGCCGGAGAACCCGGCGATCGCGGCGTACGCCATCCCGGTGGGGCAGCCGACGCCGTTCTCGATCTGATTCCAGAGATAGCTCAGCGCCGCACGCGCCAGATGGCCGTGTGGTTCGCGCGTCGACCAGGCGAGGCTATGCACCTCGCTCCGGAACGCCAGCGCCATCAATTGATGCCAGGCCGGATGAAATTCGACCCAATCATTGCGGTTGCCATACCGGTCATGGGTCAAGAGCTTCGGTTCGTGCTCGTTGGCCAGCCGTGCCGCCTCCTGCACGGATTCGCTGCCGACATGGGCGCCGAGCGCGGAAAGCTTGTCTTTCGCCCACGGCGTGATCGTTGCGATCAGGCCACTCAGCGCGCGGTCGTCGTCGAATGCATTGAAGCCGAGCGCCGGCCGCGCCTGATTGCGCACTTCATGGGTCGCAAACGGAGCGGCTTTCGCTTCAGCGACGGCAACCGGCTGGACGCGCGCGTTCATGCGGAGACTCGCGATACAGGGGTGAGTTCAGGCGTGGCGTGTCGAAACAGCATGCGCGCGGAAAGCCCTGCGATCGACTGTGCGATCGCCTTCGCCGCGTCGGAATCGGGGGCCGCTTCGGGCGCGAGGGGACCAACTAACGCCTCCATGAAGGCGCCGGTCACGCAGGATGCCGCGACGTTCGCGTCGATCTCGACGAACTCACCACCGGCGATGCCGCGCCGGACCAGCCTTGCGATCTGATCGGCCAGGGCCGCCCGGTATTTCAGGCGCGCCGCGTCGATCTCGGGTTCACAGGGTTCGGCGATCAAGGCGTAGGCCAGGCGGCGGCCGCGCATCGCCCGGACCGAAAAGGTGTAGATCGCATCCACCAGACATTGGGACGCCGAGCCTTCCGCCTCGACGATCGCGGCGACCACGGCCACCTCGCGCTCGGACACCAGGCCGAGCACCTGCGCGTACAGGTCCGCCTTGGAGTCGAAGTAGCGATACACGCTGCCCGTGGCCACGCCCGCCCGTGAGGCGATCAGGGCGATCTGGGCGTCCTTCCAGCCACTCAGCGCTACGGCCTCCCTGGCGGCATCGAGAATGCGCGCTTTGGTTTCGACCAGTTGGTTGAGGCGAACGGCAGCGATTGCCATCGTGAACCTTAATTCATGAATAAAGGATCATAATTCATTATCGGATGGATCGCCGTGGCTGTCAAGTATCCACCCGACGCGCCCTGCGCCGCAGGGCCGCGCCGTGGGCGCCGGCACGCTGCCGGGTCATCAGAGGCTGCGGCGCGACGCAGGGGCGCGAGGAACAGTGATACAGGGGTCGCACCCCGCAGCCGACGCGCAAGTCCCCGCTGAGCGCGCGGAACCGGAACAGCGTGGCATCAAGCGAAACCTTCGGGCATCAAAGCAAAAGGCCCGATCGCGATGCGACCGGGCCTACGTGTTGAGCTTGATGCGGCGAGAAACCCGGTCCCGGACCGGCGCAGCGGATCAGGCCGCCTTCGCCGTGATCAGAACATCTTCCACCGGCATCAACACCTCGTTGCCGAGCAGGAAGCCGCGGCAGCTGCGCAGCGAGCGCAGCGCGCGGTTAAAGTCGATACCGGTCGACACCAGCGCGCGCAGCGTCCGTGGATTGCGGGCGATGCCGCGCAGCACCTTGCGCAGGTCGATGTCGCCGTTCGGCTTCACCGCGGACTTCGCAAGTTCCGGTAGCGCCCGGTGCGCGGGATCGCTGATTACGCGCAACGCGGCGAACGGAATGCCGGCTTTGGCGGCATAGGCCGCCGCGATATGGCTCTCCATGTCGACCGCGGCTGCGCCCGTCATCGAGCGAAGAGCGGCCTTGCAGGCCTTCGCCGCGATCACCTCTTCCACGCCGGCGAGACCGCCGCGGACGATCCTGCGGCGCTTCAGCGCGGCGCTTGCGATCATCTCTTCGTTCAGCGCGGATGCGGCCAGGAAACGGGTATCGCCCGACATCACCTCGGTCGCGACCACGACGTCGCCGGACTTGAGCGACGGGTCGAGCCCGCCGGCCACGCCGAACGAAATCACGCCACGGAAGGTGGTCGGATCCAGCGTCGCCAGCAACTCACGCAGCTGCTGCGGATCGCTCGAACTGCAGATTACGATCATGCCGGGGCCTGCCGCGATGCGGGCCTCCTGCACCAATCCAGTCACAATCAATACCGGCCGAGGATCAATTCTACTGCCCACGGTCTCGGCGGCCCCCGCCTCAACAATCACATCCCGACCCCTACCACCCTGCTATTGGTGCTTCTCAAATTTCGATACCGCGCCAGCGCCCAGAGCGGAAAGAACTTCGAGTAGCCATGATATCGCAAGTAAAATACCCGCGGAAACCCCGTAGCTGTGTATCGCTGCTCGTCCCACAGCCCTTTTTCGGTCTGTGTTGCCTTTAGGTACTCCACCCCCCGCGCAACAGCGGGATTTTCGACCTCTCCGGCCGCCATCAATCCAAGCAAAGCCCATGCCGTTTGCGAGGAGGTCGAAGGCGCAACTTCATAACCCTTGTAATCCAGCCGGTAACTGACGGCGTCCTCGCCCCAGCCGCCGTCCTGATTCTGGACTGACGTCAGCCAGTCGACCGCCTTCCGAATCATCGGGTCGTTGCGATCGACCCCTGCGACATTTAGCGCCGAGAGCACCGACCAGGTGCCGTAGATGTAGTTCAGGCCCCAGCGGCCGTACCAGGAGCCCTCGGCAAGCTGGGTACGGCGCAGATAGGCGACGCCGTCGGCCATCGCCTTGTTGCTCTCGGCGGTCTCGCCGAGCTGGCCCAGCATCGAGATGCAGCGCGCGGTGACATCCTCGGTCGGCGGATCGAGCAATGCGCCGTGATCGGAGAACGGGATGTTGTTGAGGTAATATTCGAGATTGTTGACGTCGAACGCGGCCCAGCCGCCGTCGCGGCTCTGCAGCCCCTCGATCCACTCGCGGCCGCGCGCGATGGCCTCGTCATATTCCCTGGTTCCGGTGTGGCGCCGCACGCGGTCCATCGCCATCACGACCACCGCGGTGTCGTCGAGATCGGGATAATGGTCGTTGTTGTACTGGAACGCCCAGCCGCCCGGGCGGACGTCCGGCGCCTTGACCGCCCAATCGCCCTTCAGCTCCAGCACCTGGCGCGGCTTCAGCCAGTCGAGGGCCTGCTTGGCCTTGGCCAGGGTGTCGTCACCGCCCGCCTCCTGCAGCGCATGACTGGCCAGCGCGGTGTCCCACACCGGCGAGACGCACGGCTGGCAATAGGCCTCGTGTTCGCTAATCACGAGCAGCTTGTCGATGCCGCGGCGGGTGATGGCGCGCGGCGGGAAATTCTCGTCCTTGCCGAGCGCCTCGTACATCATGACGATGTTGGCCATCGGCGGATAAATCGCGCCCATGCCGTCTTCGCCGTTCAGCCGCTCTTCGGTGAAGGCGAGCGCGGCATCGATCGCGCGCTGGCGCAGGCTCTTCGGAAACATCGGCTCGATCACTCGTAGCACGGCGTCGAGCGAGCGGAACAAATAGAACCAGCTCGCGCTCTGATGCGGCGCCTTCGGCGCCATGCGGACCGATTTCGGATCCTCCAGAAACAGCTCGTCGATGCCGACGCCTTTCGGATTCTTCGCACGCGGCTTCAGCGCGGCAAGCACCATCAGCGGCACCATGGTGGTGCGCGCCCAGTAGGAGATCTTGTTGATGTGGAACGGCGACCACATCGGCAGCAGCATGATCTCGATCGGCAGCACCGGCGTCGCGCGCCAGGTCACGACGCCATAGAGCGCAAGCAGGAAGCGCGTGAACACGTTGCTGCCCGAAGCACCGCCGCGCGAACGGATCGCCTCGCGCGCCCGCACCATGTGCGGCGCGTCGACGGAATCGCCGATCATCTTCAGCGCGAAGTAGGACTTCACGCTGGCGCTCATGTCGAACGGGCCGTCATGCACCAGCGGCCAGCCGCCATGCGCGCCCTGGACGCGGCGCAGATAGTTGCCGATCTTGGCCTCCAGCCCGGCATCGATCGGCTCGGCCAGATAGTGACGCAGCAGGATGTACTCGGCCGGAATGGTGCTGTCGGCCTCGAGCTCGAATATCCAGTGTCCGTCGGACTGACGGTAGCCGAGCAGCGCTTCGGTTGCCTTGGAGATGCTCTTCTCCAGCGCGACCGGGTCGACTGCAACGCTGTGATCTCTCGCAAGCATTTCGCTCGATATCCTCTTCATCGCGGGCCGGCTGATCGAAAGCCGCGGCCGCTCCCGAGCATGATCCGATTGCTTCGGATCATGTTATTGTCCTTTTGTTTGGTCGCGTTTTCTTCACGCGAACCGGTAACCACTTCGCTCGAAAACGCGCCAACAGGTCGAATCTAGCGTCTGGCCAGAACCAGATCGGCGGCGCGATCCCCCGATCGCACCGATCCCTCGATGGTTGCCGGCAACCCGGTAGCAGTCCAGTCGCCGGCAAGGAACAGGTTTTTTTGTGCCGTCGTGGGCCCCGGACGCAGGGCATTCTGCTCCGGCGTTGCCTCAAATGTGGCACGGCGCTCGCGCACGATCTGCCACGGCGGCAGGTCGCCGGAAACGCCCGATGCCTCGCAGATATCCTGCCAAATCGCCTGCGCAAGCTCCTCGCGCGGCATGTCGACCAGGCGGTCGCCGTTGCTGATCGTCACCGACAGTCGTTGCGGGAACGCGAACAGCCACTCCACGAGGCCGCCGACCACGCCGAGAATGGGCGCGGCGTCGCGCGGCGGATCGACGCGGAAATGCGCGTTCACGATGGCGCGGAATTTGGTCGGGGTTTTCAGGCCGGGCAGCAGCGATGCCGCAGCGCGCGGCGGCACGGCGAGCACGACCGCATCGTCGGCTCCCAGCGCGATCTTGTCGCCATTGCCAAAATCGAGCTCGCTGATGCGATCACCCGACATGCCGAGCGCACGCAATTCGTGACTGAACTGGACGCTGTGGCCCCCCTCCTGCAGCAGCTTCACGGCCGGCTCGATCAGGACCGAGCTCAGGCCGTCGCGCGCGATCAGCGGACGGCAGGCCTGCCCGCCCGCGAGCAGCGTCTCGCGCACGATGGCGCCGGCAAGCCCGGCCGAGCCCTCCGGCGGATCGACGTTTAGCGCGGCGAGCAGCAGCGGCTGCACCAGACGCTCATACAGCGTGCCCTTGCAGGGAATGGTGTTACCGACCAGCGCCCCGGTGCCGGCCCAGGCCAGCGGCGCCAAGGCGAGATAGTCGCGCAGGCTGGTGTCCGGGACGCGGCGCGCCTCGTCGAACACCCATAGCGGCAGGCGGGAATCGCCGAGGTCGAGCTGCCAGCGCTGGCCGCTGGCAAGATCGACGAACGGAAACTGCGCGCGCGCGGGCCCGACGAGGCCGGCCTCGGTGCCGATCGCGCGCGCATAGCTCAGCGCATGGCGGTTGCCCGACAGCAGCAGATGGTTGCCATTGTCGATGGTGAGATTGGTGGCGGCGTCGAAATAAGAGCGGCAGCGGCCGCCGGCCTGCTGCGTCGCCTCATGGACGAACACCTTGTGGCCGCCATTGGCGAGGCGCACGGCTGCGGAGAGGCCGGAAATGCCGGCACCGATGATATGAACGGTCTTTTTCATCAGATGATCGCGTAACGAAGAAGGATGCCGATCTTGGCGGCCTTGGACACACGTACCGGCGCACGCGGGGCGGTGAAGCCGCGCGCGATCAGGAGATCGAGGATTGCGCGGTAGTATTTCGACATGATCCGCGGCGCGCGCACGGCGCGGCGCGAATTGCGCTTCATGATCTCGTCGGATTTCTGGAAATGCATCTTGGCCCGCTCGGCCAGCGGCGCGCACACTTTCGGCAGCGCGCGGTCGGCGATGACGCGGGCCGGATCGTTATTGGTGATGCCGGCGTGCCAGAGCCATTCGCGCGGCAGATAGAGCCGGCCGAGACCGGCATCCTCGTCGATGTCGCGCAGGATATTGGTGAGCTGCAGCGCGCGGCCGAGATGGTGCGCGAGCTGGATGCCATCGTCCTCGGGCAGGCCGAACACGCGCACCGACAACCGGCCGACCGCGCTCGCGACGCGATCGCAATACAAATCGAGCGTCGCAAGATCCGGCGCGCGGATATCCTGCGGCACGTCCATTTCCATGCCGTCGACGATCGCGACGAAATCCTCGCGCTTCAGGCCGAAGGTCTTCACCGAGGCGACATAGTCCTTCAGGCGCTCCGGCGGACGTCCCTCGTAGAGCGCGTCGATATCGTCGCGCCACTGCTGCAGCGCGGCCAGCCGCTCCGGCCGCGGGCCGTCGGAATCGGCGATGTCGTCGACCTGCCGGCAGAAGCTGTAGATCTGGAACATCGCCTCGCGCTGCGCGTGCGGCAGGATGCGCATCGCGGCATAGAACGAGCTGCCCGACGCGGTGCTGCCGTAATTTGCGTTGGCCGCCGCCTCAGCACTCATGCGCCTGCCGCCGTCTTGGAGACCGCACGCCGTCCGGTCGCACGCTGCGCGGTCTCGCCGGCGACGCCGCCGAGACTCTGCAGCAGCAGTTCAACCTTGCTCAGATGCACGCGCTCGCTGAGCGGATCGCGCACCTTCAGCATGTTGACGATCTTGTCGGCGAACGCCTGGATCACCGAGATCTCGAGCCCGAGCCGGAAATCCTTTACCTCGGCGGCGAGCGACTTGCTCTGGTCGAGCAGCGCTTCGGTGCGCACCGCGAGCGCTTGCAGGCACTTGAGCAAAGCCGGCTGCGACTTCGCCTCGCCGAGCATCTCGACGGTCGCGCCCGCAGCGGCCAGGGCATCGCGCGGCAAGTAGACACGATTCAGGTTGCGGTAGTCCTTGCCGCAGTCCTGCAGATGGTTGTTGATCTGCAGCCCGGCGCAGAGCGCGTCCGACGCCGCCCAGGTCGAGGTATCCTCGCCGTGCACGTCGAGCATGAACCGCCCGACCGGCATCGCCGAGTATCGGCAATAATCGATCACATCGTCCCAGTTCTCGTAACGCAGCTTGGTGACGTCGAGGCGGAACGCCACCAGCACGTCGAGCGCGTGCCGCGGCGGCATGCCGCGCTCGGCGAAGGCGCGGCGCAGATTGACCGCTTCCTTCTGGGTGTCGCCATTGCCAAGCAACTCGGCCTCCATGAGGTCGAGGTAGCGCAGCTTCTCCTCGGCGGGCAGCGTGGCGTGATCGGCGATATCGTCGGCGGTGCGGACGAAATTATAAAAGGCCAGGATCAGGGCACGATGCCGCGGATGAATGATCCACGACGCGACCGGAAAATTCTCGTCGCGGTGGGTCTTTCCGGATCGCAGGTCGCTCGCGGTGGTCATGGGAAATTTGGGCTACACTGGTCATGGCACGACGCAGGCGCGAAAGGTCAGCGCATGCGGGGGGATTTGCGAGCCCCATATAGGGGAATACGCCACCAAAACCAATGCTGTCTGTGACCGCCAGCATACGAAGCCCGTGGCCGGCACGCATGCCGAGCACGGGCCTTGCGGCGATCCATGGGACCCGAAGCGGCCTTACTGGCCGTGGGTCTTCAGCACCTGGTCGCAGGCGGCGCTGATCTTGCTGCGGTTCTGCTGCAGGCAGGCGAGAATGGTGAAATCGCCCTGATCGATCACGGCGCGGCAGTGACGCTGCACGTCGCGCGTGCAAGCCTTCTGCTCATCGGGTGTCCCGCGCGTCTGCTGCTGGGCGAAGGCGCTGGAGGAGAGCGGGATCGACAACAGGGCAAGAGCCAAGAGAAATTTACGCATCGTATTCCTTCATTTCCGACAGCAGAAAATCTGTTCCCGAAAAGCGCTTCGGCATGGCCGGGACGGATTTTGGGGATTGCAGACGCCACGTAACGCGGCAACGGATTGACGACAAGCACCGTTAAATGCGGCTAAATTTGCGGCGCTGTAAACCCCTACATAAGTTATTGATTCACAATGACGATTCGTGCCATCACTTTGTCGCGTTCGGCTATTGCGGATAGCAGTTGCGCAAAGCTACATGCCGTCACGAAGCCGACGGTTTCTGATTCTGTTCGATGACAATATGGGCGCCGTGCGCCGTTTCTGTCGTTTGAACCTAACATTCTTCGGTGACACTAAACCTTCGATGCGGCGAGACGCTTTCTTGCGTAGGAAGCGTTGATTTTGATGGGAAAATTCACAATGAAACTGTTTGGTTCCAGCCTTTATGGTCAGGCTCTCAGGGCTGTGGGCGTCGGCGCCGCACTGATGCTCTCTGCCTCCGCCGTCCACGCCCAGGCCAGCGGGCCGTTTGCCGGTTTTGCCGGCTCGTGGACCGGAACGGGCACGGTGGCGCTGTCCAACGGCACGACTGAACGGATTCGTTGCAAGGCGGATTACAAGGTCGCGCCGTCGGGCATGAGCCTGAAACAATCCCTGCATTGCGCCAGCGACAGCTACAAGTTCGACCTCTCCAGCGACGTCACCAGCCAGGGCGACCGGATCTCCGGCAACTGGAGCGAGGCGAGCCGCAACATCTTCGGCAATCTGCAGGGCACCGCGGGCGGCGGGCGGATCGACGTGTTCGTCGAGGCGTCCGGCTTTGCCGCGAACCTGAACCTGCAGACCAACGGCTCCAAGCAGGTCGTGCAGATCGACTCCAAGGGCGAGATCCGCGGCGTCTCGATCACGATGACGAAGAGCTGACGCTCCCGGCCGATTGCGCCCAACAGACACAAAGGCCCGGTTCCGAACGCTTCGGAACCGGGCCTTTTTGCTGCAGCTTTTTGATTGCTCGTCGATCAGGCCTTTTCGATCGGCGCGGGCTGGCCGCCCCTGCCGCGGAGCTTTTGCGACAGGTTGATCAGGAACATCGAGGTCGGCCGCAGGATGAAGAGGTCCGCGACCAGCGCTGCGACCATCGAGAACGCGCTGAGCCAGCCGAACAGGCGCAGCGACGGCAGGTCGGAGAACACGGTGACGACGAGGCCGCAGGCCAGCACCACCGTGGTCAGGATCAGCGCAGGACCGACCAGGACGGTGGCGCGCTCCACCGCAAGTTCCGGCGTGACACCCGGCTTGGTCTCGAGCCGCAGGCGATTGAGGAAGTGGATGGTGGCGCTGAGGCCGAGCCCGAACGACACCGTCAAAGCCACCACGCTGGCGAATTGCAGCCCCTCCCCGAGCAGCCACAGCACGGTGCCCGACAGCACCACCGGGAAGATGCCCGGCAGGATGCAGGAGAACATCACCACGATCGAGCGGAACGCGAGCCCGATGAAGATCGCGACCAGCAGGAATTCGATGGTGAGGCCGTGGTTGAGCTTCTCGATCATGCTGGCGCTGTTGCGTGCGGCAATCACCGAGAGACCCGTGACCGCGATCTCGTAGCCGGGATGCTCGGCGCGCACCTTGTCTAGCGAATGATCGAGTTTGTTCACCACCGGAAGCAACTGGCTCGAGTCCACATCCGGGACGCGGCCCGACACCACGACAGCATCCTGATTCTTGTCGATGAACCGGCGCACCAGGTGTTCAGGGATCAGGTCAACATATTCCTTCAGCGTCGCGACATCATTGCTGCCGGCCTTTTCGGCGAGCCAGCGCCGCAAGGTCTCCAGCGACCAGACGTTGCCGACGCCGGCAGAGTCCTCGACCATCGCATGGACATCGGCAATCGTCTTCAAGGTCTCCGGCGAGTATAGCGATTGTCCCTTGGGGAATTCGATCAGCACATCGACCGGATTGGCGCCGGTCAGCTTGGCGTCGAGCCGGCTCGACGCCGCCACCGCCTGCCGCTTGTCCGGCACCTGATCGGCGAGCCGGTAGCGCGGCTCGAGATTGGCGTAGATGATGCCGAGGCCGCCGACCACGATCAGCGCCAGCAGACTGAACAGCCCGGGACGGCCGACCATGCGCACCGCGATCCAGTAGCAGAAATTGCGCAGCGCCTGCACGCCGGCATCCGCGCTCTGGAACTTGACCGCAAAGATCTTCTCGTTGCGCACGAACAGGACGCCGAACACCGGCACCAGCGACAGCACCGCGATCAGTGCGATGATGGTCGCCGCAAGCCCGGCCTCGCCGAACTTGCGGATTAGGTCGGAATCCGAAAACTGCAGCGCGATGAAGGAAATTCCGGCCGTGCCGTGCGTCAGCACGCAGGCCGGTCCGACCACCAGCACAGCATTCTTGAACGCGGTGAACTTGTCCTGCCCCGCGATCAGCCGGTCGCGCGCCGCGAATGTCAGCTGCATCGAGTCGGAGAAGCTGATCACCATGATGAGCGGCGTCATCACGTTGAGGAACATGTTGAGATTGAAATTGGCCCAGCCGAGGCCGCCGAGCGCGAGCAGGATCGCGATCATCGGCGGGAACGCCGCCGCCACCATGAAGGATATCTTGCGGAAGAAGATGATGGCGATGATGCAGCCGGCGAGGATGCCGAGGATGTTGTAGGTCAGGCCGTCGCGCTCGACCGCGTTGCGGATCTCGAGCTGCATGACCGGCACGCCGGACAGCTGGGCATTGAGCCCGCTGCCGCCGAGATCGTCGGCCATGATCTTCCTGATGTCGCCGACCACCTTGCTGAGCTTGTTGCTGCCGACCACTTCGGGCTCGAGCGACAGCACGATCAGCGCGAGTGTGCCGTCCTCCGACAGCAGCTTGCCGCGGATGATCTCGTTGCTTTTGACGGTCTCGACGAACTTGTCGTAGGCCGCGCCCTCGGGAAGTTCATTCGGGAACAACGCCGCCGGCAGTTTGCCTCGCTCCGGTGCCTGGCGCGCGGAGAACAGCGACACCAGGCCGCGCACGCCCTCGACGAGCTGCAGGTCGGTGACCATGTCGCGCAGCTTGCCGAGATTCTCGCGCTCGAGCAGCGTCTTGCCTTCGACCACGACGAGGACGTCGAACTCGGTCGCCGGGAAGCGCTTGGTCACCGCCTCATATTGCTTGTAGTCCTTGGAGTCGGAGCGGAACAGCTGCGACAGCGAGTCGTCGATCTTGATCCGGTGCACGCCGAACACGGCGCCGATCAGCAACAGAACGAGGACGACGCAGGACAGGATCGGCGCCCGCATCGGGATCAGGCCGAGACGCTCGATCCCGAACGCGATGCTGAGGCCCGACCGCGGCTCTTCGATCTTCTCGACGTGGACCTGACTTTCGGAATTCTTTTCGAGCATGCCCTGTCCAGTTCTGAAAACGGCTCAATCTGTCTAGCTTGGGTCTAGGGGCGCGAATGAGGCGGGTGAGCGCAACTGATCGGCGCTAGTCCTTGAAAACACGCGAATATTGACCGGCGCCGGTTTTACCTGCCCGCCCCTTTGCTCGCAAGCGCGAGGGGCTGACCAAATCGGCAGGGAACCGCCGATCACCGCCATTAAGTGTCTGATTTGTCACACCCTGGTAGCGCATTCCTGGACGATCCACCGCCGCTTTCATCTTTCAACGCGACCCCTGTGATCTGGCGTGCCAGGCCCTCGCGCACAAGCCACGAAATCCTGAATGCGGCCTCCGCATAGCTCAGCCCGGCATGGTGGATGTTGGAGATGCAGTTGCGGTCGGCGTCGGTGAGACCGATTCGCGGCGCGAAGGTGAGATAGGCGCCAAGGCTGTCGGGTGCGGACAGCCCGGGCCGTTCGCCGATCAGCATCACCAGCATGCGCGCGCCGATGATGGCGCCGATCTCGTCACCGAGCGCGACCCGCGCGCCGGACGCTGCGATCACCGCGCCGGCGTCGATGTTGTCGGCCGCAAGGCGCGGCACGAGATGCCGGATCAATTCGACGGCATGCACGTTGACCGCCGTCGGCGACAGGCCGTCACCGACTACGATGGCGCAGGGGCATGCGGTGATGCCGCTGCTCTCGAGCGAGCGCCGCGATGCAGAATCCAGCATGCGCCCGAGATCGGGCCGCCGCAGATAGTCGCGCCGGCTGTGCGCCTGGCTCGACACCTCAAGCGGCGCGATGCCGAGGCCGGCAAGACCGGCCGCAATCCCTCTAACATCGAAGGCGGCATGAACAGCGTCGCGGGCGCGGGCATGGTCGAGCGTGAAGGAGAGCAGCGCATCGGTCGGCAGGCTGGCCCCGGACCGGCCAAGACCGACGCGCGCCGGCGTGAGCTCGCGCAGATCGGCAAGCGAAGGGGACCAGGGCACCGGCGGTGTCGTCATGCTGTTATTCGGCGGGGACGGAGGCCTCGCGCAGCCGGATCGAGTAGTTCGAGGCGTTCTGCCGGCCGCTGGAGGCTGCACGCGCAAAGGTGATCAGGTGATGCGCAACCAGCGTCGCCGAGATCAACCCCTCGATGTCGCCGCGCTTGAGCCGGCCGAGCGCAAACTTCCAGAACACGCGCTTGTAGTCGCCGAGCACGCCGACCTTCCAGAAGATGTTGCGGAGCATGATCAGGCCGCGCCGGATGTTGGCCCAGCTCTTCATTTCCGGGCTGACCGGCACCTTGATGCGATTGGCATAGGTGTAATTGCATTGATGCAGATAGCGCGCGAACAGCTTCTTCGGCTCGTAGGCAACTTCCATGCATTTGCGCCAGGAACTGACCACGTCCTCATAGGGCAGCAGGAACTCGACATTGGAGTCGCGGCCCTCGTCATCGATCAGACGCCCGGCTTTTTCGAGCCGATCCCACAATGGCGTCTTCGGCAGCGCCTGCAGCAGGTTGATGGTGAGCAGCGGAATCCGCGACTCCTCGACGAAGGAGAGCAACGCATCGCCGGTCTGGGGCTTGTCGGTATCGAGCCCCATGATGATGCCGGAGACGACCTCCATGCCGAACGAGTTGATGGTGCGCACACCCTCGAGGATCGGAACCATCATGTTCTGATCCTTGTGCATGGCCTTCAGCGCGTCGGGATCGGGCGTCTCGATGCCGACGAAGATCGTCACGAAGTAGGCTTCGCGCATCTTCTCCAGGATCTCGGGGCGCTTGGCGATGTTGAGCGTCGCCTCGCAGGCGAGGCGCGTGACATATCCGGTGCGCTTCTGCCACTCGATCAGGTGCGGCAACAGCTCGCTCGCCGCCTTGCGGTTGCCGATGAAATTGTCGTCGACGAAATACACGGTGTCGGTGGCACCACACGCGCGCAGCTTGTCGAGCTCGGCGATGATCTGCTGCGGCGACTTCAGGCGCGGATTGCGGCCATAGAGCCCGGGGATGTCGCAGAACTCGCACTGATAGGGGCAGCCCGAGGAGAACTGGATGCTGCCGAGGAAATACTTCTTGGTTTCGGCGAGCTCATAGGCCGGCAGCGGGAAATCCGTCATCGGCAGACGGTCGATGGTTTTAAGCACCACCTGCTCGTCGGGACGGCTGGTATCATCAGCCAGACGCTTGATCAGCTCATTGGTCGCATCGCCGAGCTCGCCGACGTGGAGGTAGTCGAATGAGGAATAGTAGTCCGGGCAAGCGCTGACCGACGGGCCGCCGATCGCGACCACCAGGTCATGGTCATGCGCGCGATGGCAGATGTCGTTCATCTGCTGGCGCTGGATGTGCATACCGCTGACGAACACGGCATCCGCCCACGCGAAATCCTCCGCCGTCGCCGGACGCAGATTCTCGTCGACGAAACGGACCGGCCAGTTCTCGGGAAGGTATGCGGCGATCAGCAGCAGGCCCTGCGGCGGCATGAACGCCTTGACGCCGTCAGTGAGGGGGTAGGCGTGCTCGAAGGTCCCAAACGACGACGTATAGCGCGGAAAAACGCAGAGGATACGTCGTACTGTCTCTATGCCCTCAGCTCTCATCAAACGACCCCGAAGCACCGGCAAATCTAACCACGGCGCGGAACGCTGGGCCAGAAATTCTTCAACATTGTGGCACTCCCTAACGTCATAACGACGAGATAGTTGCTCTGCAGAATTTCGCTATCCCCCTCAGGTCAACAGCCTGGCAGCGAGGTCGGGCAGCCGCTCCGCATCGGCCACGAGGCGGAAGTCCTGCCCGGCCAGGCCGACGCGCGCGAGCCAGTCGTCGAATTCGGGGGCCCGCCTCAGGCCGAAAAGGTCGCGGACATAGAGCGCATCGTGAAACGATGTCGACTGATAGTTCAGCATGACGTCATCCGCGCCCGGCACGCCCATGATGAAGTTCACGCCGGCGGCCGCGAGCAGCGTCAGGAGATTGTCCATGTCGTCCTGATCCGCCTCGGCGTGGTTGGTGTAGCAGACGTCGATCCCGAGCGGCAGGCCGAGCAGCTTGCCGCAGAAATGATCCTCGAGCCCGGCGCGGATGATTTCCTTGCCGTCATAGAGGTACTCAGGACCGATGAAGCCGACCACGCTGTTGACGAGCAGCGGATCGAACGCACGCGCCACCGCATAGGCCCGCGCCTCGCACGTCTGCTGGTCGACCTGGTGATGGGCATTGGCGGACAGCGCCGAGCCCTGCCCGGTCTCGAAATACATCACATTGTCACCGACCGTGCCGCGGCGCAGCGACAGCCCGGCTTCCCGGGCCTCCCGCAGCAACGAGAGGTCGACGCCGAAACTGCGATTGGCCGCCTCAGTGCCGGCGATCGACTGGAACACGAGATCGACCGGCAGCCCCTGCCCGATCAGTCCGAGCGTGGTCGTGACATGGGTCAGCACGCAGCCCTGCGTCGGAATCTCGAATCGCGTGATGATGTCGTCCAGGAGCCGCAGCAGCGTGCCGATGACGTTCGGGTCATCGCTCGCCGGATTGATGCCGATGCAGGCATCGCCCGCTCCCAGCAGCAGCCCGTCGAGAATCGAGGCGGTGATGCCCTTGGGATCGTCGAAAGGATGGTTCGGCTGCAGCCGCGTGCTCATTCGCCCGCGCAAACCGATGGTGTTGCGGAAGCGGGTCGTCACCTCGCATTTCTTCGCGACCAGGATCAGATCCTGGTTGCGCATCAGCTTCGACACCGCCGCAACCATCTCTGGCGTGATGCCGCGCGAGATCTTCTTGATCGCATCCCCGCTGGCGGCATCCGACAGCAGCCAGTCGCGGAATCCGCCGACGGTGAGCGACGACACCGGCAAAAAGCCGGCAACGTCGTGGCTGTCGAGGATCAGGCGGGTGACTTCGTCAGCCTCATAGGGGATTAGCGGCTCATCGAGGAATTGCTTGAGCGGAACATTGGCCAGCGCAAGCCGCGCTGCGATCATCTCCTCCGCGCTGTCGGCGGCGATGCCGGCCAGGCGGTCGCCTGAACGCGGCGGCGAGGCCTTGGCAAGCAGGACGCGCAGATCGTCGAATGCGTAATTGGTGGCGTCGATGGTGTGACGATAGAGCATGGGGGGGGTTCGTCGCGGGCTGGGGCAACACAATCTAGCACCTCTTTGCGAAAGGCGTGCCATCGGCTTCGCCCCGCGTGCTGGCGCCGCTGGCGGTGACGGCGGCGCATCCTCGGCACGGCCGCAAGCCGCGAGCACCCGGCAGACTCAACGCGGCCTATAAGGCATTGGGATTATTTACAGATTTTAACGGTTGCGGCTGCACAAATCTCGCGCGTTAAGAAATTGTCCATGAAAATTTTGCATAAGCTTTAATCGGCCGAAGGTACTCCCCGGCCTCTTGGAGTGCCCCGCAATGCCCGCCC
>NZ_JBXEJO010000097.1:0-29786 GCF_056837965.1 Bradyrhizobium ferriligni | reverse complement strand
ACCCAACCCTCCCCCCTTGCAAAGGGAGGGATTCAACAGTCGGAAAATTCATCGTCTTAAGTTTCGGATACATCCATGGCCCTCGTCCTCACCGAAGAACAATCCATGCTGCGCGACAGTGCGCGCGGCCTCATCAGCGACAAGGCGCCGGTGGCGCATCTGCGGTCCTTGCGCGATGCCAAGGATGCCACCGGCTTCTCGCGCGATCTCTGGAAGACCTTTGCGGAGATGGGCTTCGCCGGCCTCCTGGTGCCGGACCAGTTTGGCGGCAGCGGGCTCGGATGCGTCGAGGCCGGCATCGTCATGGAGGAGATCGGCCGCACCTTGATGCCGTCGCCGTTCCTCGCGACCTCGGTGCTCGCCGCCTCGGCGCTGTCGCGCGGCGGCAGCGAGGCGCAGAAGGCGCAGCGTCTGCCCAAAATCGCCGACGGCTCGCTGCTGGCGGCGCTCGCGATCGATGAGGGCGCCAAGCATCGTCCGCTGCAGACGAAGTTGCAGGCCACGCGCTCCGGCAACGGCTTCAAGCTGTCGGGCGACAAAGCCTTCGTTGTCGACGGCCACACCGCCGATCTTCTGATCGTCGCCGCGCGCACGGCCGGCAGCGCCGGCGACAAGAACGGGCTGACGCTGTTCCTGGTCGATCCGAAGGCCAAGGGGCTCGCGGTCGAGCGCACCGCGATGGTCGATTCGCACAACGCGGCGCGCATCGTGTTCGACAATGTCGAGGTCAACGCCGACAGCGTGCTCGGCGAAGTCGATCAGGGCTTTGGGCTGCTCGAGGGCGTGCTCAATATCGGCCGCGGCGCGGTGGCGTCCGAAATGGTCGGCCTCTCCGACGAGGTGTTCGGCCGCACCGTGGCCTACCTGAAGGAGCGCAAGCAGTTCGGCAAGGCGATCGGCGAATTCCAGGCGCTGCAGCACCGTGCCGCCGAGCTCTATATCGATATCGAGATCACCCGCGCCGCAGTGCTAAAGGCGCTGCAGGCGCTCGATACGGATGCCGACAAGGCCGCAACCGCGGTCGCGGTGGCAAAAGCCCGCGCCGGCACCACGGCGACGCTGGCCGTGCAGGAGGGCGTGCAGATGCATGGCGGCATGGGCATGACCGACCAGTTCGACATCGGCTTCTTCATGAAGCGCGCCCGCGTCTGCCAGGAGCTGTTCGGCGACAGCAATTTTCACACCGACCAGCTGGCGAGCGGCAAGGGCTACTGAGCCGCCGCATCGTCGTTATCGCGCGCACTGTCATCGCCCGGCTCGACCGGGCGATCCGGTATTCCAGAGGCCGTTGTGCTTGAGCCGAGCAGCCGCGGCGTACTGGATCACCCGCTTTCGCGGGTGATGACAGCGGAGGATGCGGTGGCGGCTGGCCTAGCTGCGCGCCGTTACCGGATCGGCGGTGCGTACTGGACGCCGCCGGCGTTCCAGAGCTGGTTCATGCCGCGCGGGATCTTCAGCTTGGAGTCGGCGCCGACGTTGCGGTCGTAGACCTCGCCGTAATTGCCGACATGGCGGATGATGCGCACCGCCCAGTCCTTGGTCAGGCCGAGATCCTCGCCATAGGAGCCCTCGGTGCCGACCAGTCGCATCACCTCCGGCTTCTTCGACTTCAGCGCCTCGTCGATGTTCTTCGAGGTGATGCCGAGCTCTTCAGCGTTGATCATGGCGTACAGCGTCCACTTCACGATCATCATCCAGTCGTCGTCGCGCAAGCGTACCACCGGTGCCAGCGGCTCCTTGGAGATGATGTCGGCGAGGATCGTGTTGTCGCTCGGCTTGGCGAGGTTGAGCCGCAGCGCATAGAGCTGCGAGGCGTCCGATGTCAGCGTATCGCACTGGCCGGAGTTGTAGGCCTTCACGACGTCGTCCAGCTTGTCGAACTTCATCTCCGTGTACTTCATGTTGTTGGCACGGAAATAGTCGGCGAGATTGAGCTGCGTCGTGGTGTTGGCCTGCACGCAGACCTTGCTGCCGTT
This sequence comes from Bradyrhizobium ferriligni, assembly GCF_056837965.1. Taxonomy (NCBI): domain Bacteria; kingdom Pseudomonadati; phylum Pseudomonadota; class Alphaproteobacteria; order Hyphomicrobiales; family Nitrobacteraceae; genus Bradyrhizobium; species Bradyrhizobium ferriligni. Next base: position 27,810 of record NZ_JBXEJO010000097.1, on the reverse strand, counting down.
CAGGTCGAGCGCGGAATCGATGTTGCGCGAGCGCGGCAGCATGAAGCCCTGGCCGTCATAATAGGCGACCGCGGGGAAATAGAGGTCGTAATTGGTCTCGCGCGACATGCTCCAGGTGGAGTTGCGCGAGAGGATGTCGACCTTGCGGTTCTGCAGCTCCTTGAAGCGCTCGCTGGCGTCGAGCGGCACGAACTTCGCCTTCGACGGATCGTCGAAGATCGCCGACGCGACCGCGCGGCAGAAGTCGACGTCGAAGCCGGTCCAGTTGCCCTTGTCGTCCGGGATCGAGAAGCCCGGCAGGCCCTTGTTGACGCCGCACAGCACGTCGCCGCGGCGGACGGTGCGCTTCAGCGTGCGGGTGTCGTAGCGCTCATAGGTGATGGCGGCGGCCGCAACCAGCGCGGCGATCGCGAGCCCGATCGTCAGGCCGCCTCGAAATGTACGCATGGGTTCTCTCTCGCGAATGACCGGGGGGAAAGCGGGACGGATATCGAAGCAGGCTGAAGGCTACAGTTCGGGCTTCTGCCGGATGATCACCTTGGTGCCGACCGGAACGCGGTTGTAGAGATCGGCGACGTCGTTGTTGACCAGGCGGAAGCAGCCGGAGGACACGGCGGTGCCGATGGTGTCGGGCCGGTTGGTGCCGTGGATGCGGTAGACCGTGGTGCCGAGATACATCGCGCGTGCGCCGAGCGGATTGCCCGGGCCGCCCGCCATGAAGCGCGGCAGATAGGGCTGGCGCGCGATCATTTCCGGCGGCGGCACCCAGTCCGGCCACTCGGCCTTGCGGGTGATGCTCACGAGGCCCTGCCATTGAAAGCCTTCGCGGCCGACGCCGATGCCGTAGCGGAGCGCGCGGCCATTGCCCTGCACCAGGTAAAGGTGGCGCTCGGCCGTCGCGACGATGATGGTGCCCGGCGCTTCATTGGTCCGGTAATACACGACCTGCTTCTGCCACTCCGGGTCGAGCTCGTAGCCGTCGTCGGCGACAAGACCGGGCTCGTCGGCGTCCGGGCGGCTCTGGGCGAAGCCCTGCGACGTCGACAGCACGAGCGCGCCCGTCGCGATCAACATCCAGACCAGGTGACGAAGTTTCGTCATGCAAAGCTCTCCTTGTTGGCGCGCGGCCAAATGGCTGCTCCACCCGCAAATCAGGCAGCATCAAATCTCAGCGGCAGCTTGATGGCAAGCTTGGGACGGCATCACAGGTATATCCCTGTAATGCTTCTGTTTTTTGTCATTGATGGGCGCGGCACGTCAGACGGGCCGCCTCATTTCGGCGCGATCCAGAGTCGCAAGGCGAACGAGATCAGCGCCACGGTACCGACGCCGCCGAGCCACAGCGCCGCGAACCACAGCAGGCGCTGGCCGAGCGGCCGCTGATTCGGCGCTAGAGCCATTTCCGTTCCGATGGAATCGGAACGGGGCTCTAGATTCTCGTCCTGACGCGTTTTCTTGACGCGAACCGGGATCCACTTCGCTGGAAAACGCTCTGGTGGCATCAGTGGTATCCGTGGCCGGGGCGCACCTTGCCGCGGAACACCCAATAGGCCCAGGCGGTGTAGCCGAGGATCAGCGGCACCAGGATCGAGACGCCGACCAGCATGAAGATCTGGCTGTTGGCGGGCGCCGCCGCCTGCCAGATCGTGATGCTCTGCGGCACGATGTACGGATACATGCTGATGCCGAGCCCGGCATAGGACAGGGCGAACAGCGCCAGCGTCAGGAAGAACGGCTGGTGGTCGTTCTTGTCGCTGAGCGCGCGCAGCAGCAGCGCGGTGACGGCGGCGACCGCGATCGGCACCGGCGCGGTAAGGATGATGTTGGGCCAGGCGAACCAGCGCTGGGTGTACTGCACGCTGAGGAACGGCGTTGCGATGCTGACGGCGCCGATCGCGCAGAGCATCGCGATCAACAACATCCAGCTCAGATGGTAGGCGCGGTCGCGCAGCTCGCCCTCGGTCTTCATCACCAGCCAGGTCGCGCCGAGCAGCGCGTAGCCGATCACCAGCGCGACGCCGGTCAGGACGCTGAACGGCGTCAGCCAATCCCACCAGCCGCCGGCGTACTGACGTCCCTCGACATGGATGCCCTGCAGGATGGCGCCGAGCGCGATCCCCTGCGCCAGCGTCGCAAGCAGCGAGCCACCGGCGAAGGCGATATCCCATTTGTTGCGCGCCTTCTGGGTCCGCCAGCGGAATTCGAAGGCGACGCCGCGGAACACGAGGCCGAGCAGCATCGCGATCATCGGCGTGTAGAGCGCCGGCATCAGCACCGCATAGGCCAGCGGAAACGCCGCCATCATGCCGCCGCCGCCGAGCACCAGCCAGGTCTCGTTGCCGTCCCACACCGGCGCCACCGTATTCATGATGACGTCGCGATCGGTCTTTTGCGGAAACAGCGGAAACAGGATGCCGAGGCCGAGATCGAAACCGTCCATCACGACATAGACGAACACCGCAAAGGCGATAATGAAGGCCCAGATCGTGGCGAGATCGATCATCGCGCGCCCTCCACGGCAGCACCTGCCGCCGGCGTGATGCCGGCCGCGCGGGCGGGAAGATCTTTTGTCGGGCCCTGCTCGCCGGGATGCGGCGGCTGCGCCATCAGCCGCAGGATGTAGATCACGCCCGCGGTGAACACGGCGAAATAGACGATGATGAAGGCGATCAGCGACGAGCCCACCGCCGGCGCCGCCAACGGCGACGCTGAGTCCGCCGTGCGCAGCAGGCCATAGACCGTGAACGGTTGCCGCCCGGTCTCCGTGGTGATCCAGCCGGCGAGCACCGCGATGAAGCCGGCGGGGCCCATCAGGACCGCGAAGCGATGCAGCAGCGGCGATTGGTACATCATCCCCCGCCAACGCATCAAAAGGCTGAACAGGCCGAGCCCCATGATCAGGAAGCCGAGGCCGACCATGATGCGGAACGACCAGAAGGTGATCGGCACCGGCGGCCAGTTCTCACGCGGCACGGTGTCGAGGCCGGCCAGCGGCGCGTCGAGCGAATGCTTGAGGATCAGCGACGACAGCTTCGGCACCTCGATCGCATACTTCACCTTCGCCTCACGCTGGTCGGGCCAGCCGAACAGGATCAGCGGCGCGCCGTCCTTGTGGCTCTGATAATGGCCTTCCATCGCCATCACCTTGGCGGGCTGGTGCTCCAGCGTGTTGAGGCCGTGCTGGTCGCCGGCGAGGATCTGGATCGGCGCCACCAGCGTCGCCATCCACATCGCCATCGAGAACATCACGCGCGCTCCCGCCAGATGCTGGTCGCGCAGCAGATGCCAGGCACCGACCGCGCCGACCACCAGCGAGGTGGTGAGGTAGGCCGCCAGCACCATGTGCACGAGGCGATAGGGGAACGACGGATTGAAGATCACCTTGAGCCAGTCGGCGGCGACGAACTGGCCGTCGGCATTGACGGCATGGCCGGTCGGTGTCTGCATCCAGGAATTGGCCGACAGAATCCAGAACGCCGAGATCAGCGTGCCGATCGCGACCATCAGCGTCGCCACGAAGTGCAGCCTGGGGCCGACGCGTTCGAGCCCGAACAGCATCACGCCGAGGAAGCCGGCCTCGAGGAAGAACGCGGTCAGGACCTCATAGGCCATCATCGGGCCGATCACCGGCCCGGTCTTGTCGGCAAAGGCCGACCAGTTGGTGCCGAACTGGTAGGACATCACGATGCCCGAGACCACGCCCATGCCGAACGCGACCGCGAAGATCTTCAGCCAGTAATTGAACAGGTTGATGTAGACCTCGCGCTTGGTGGCAAGCCACAGCGCTTCCAGCACCGCGAGATAGCTCGCAAGCCCGATCGAGAATGCGGGAAACACGATGTGGAACGACATCGTGAAAGCGAATTGCGCGCGGGCGAGTACGACCGCATCCCAGCCTTCGAACATCACGCACCATCCATCGTCGACCTGGCGTGGACCTTACCACGTCAGCTGTGACGACAAAGAGGGCGGATTGTCCGACTAAGGCGGGTTGAGTTTGGCTGGATCGGCTTGGCGCGGTCCCGGTTCACCTCTCCCCGTTGGGGAGAGGTGAACCTCCGACGCCGTTCCAGCTCAACCTGATCTCATCAGGCCTTAGCTGTTGGCGTTGAGCAGCCGCGCGACGGTGCGGTCGATCTCGTCGTACTGTCCCTCGCCGGCGTGCTGGAAGACGATCTTGCCGTTCTGGTCGATGACGTATTGCGCCGGCCAATACTGGTTGCGGTAGGCGTTCCAGGTCTGCGAATTGTTGTCCTGCGCCACCGGGTAGAGGATGCCGTGCCGCTTCAGCGCCGCCTGCACGTTGGAGGCCGAATGCTCGAACGGGAATTCCGGCGTGTGGACCCCGATCACGACGAGGCCGCGATCCCGGTACTTTGAATAGAGCTGGGTGACGTGCGGCAGCGTGTTGACGCAGTTGACGCAGCCATAGGTCCAGAAATCCACCAGCACCACCTTGCCGCGCAGGTCGGCCAGCTTGAGCGGCTGCGAATTGAACCAGTTGCTGATGCCGACGAATTCGGGCGCGGTCTGGCTCTGTTCGGTTGTCATGGCGATCGCCCGCGGCACCGGCTGGGCCGGCGCGTCTGACTCCGTGCAGAGGCCGGGGATCACAGCGCCGCCGAGGCCAAGGCCCGCCACCAGAGTGGATACGGCAATCAAGCGCAGGGACATCGATATCTCCTTTGGGCTTACAGGCCGATCTGGCCGTTGGGATAGAACTGGGTCAGCCACGCCACGATCAGCGTGTCGTATTGCAGGTAGGACAGCGCGGCGAATGCGACGATCACGACGCCGAAGCCCTGCTGCAGGCGCGGCGCGATCCGCGCCATGCTGCGCACGCGCGTGGTGACGGCCTGTCCGCCATAGGCAATCGCAAGCATCGGGATCGCGGCGCCGATCGCGTAGGTGACGAGCTGCAGGCTCGCCCACGCCGTGTCCTTCGAGGTCGCGACGATGGTCAGGATCGAGCCGAGCACCGGTCCAGCGCACGGCGTCCACACCAGGCCGAGCGTAGAGCCGAGCACGAAGCCGCTGAACAGGCTGTGCGACGGCGCAGCCTCAGCGACATTGCCCTCTTGCTTAGACGCGTTTTCTCGACGCGAACCGGTATCCGCTTCGCTCGAAAACGCTTTGGCAGCGCCGGTGAGCCGGATCGACAGCCATTCGAACGGCGCCGGCCAGATCATCAGCAGGCCGAAGCCCGCGAGCAGCACGGCCGCGCCGGTCCGCAGCACGTTCGGATCGAAATCGAAGGCGCGCGTGATCGCGCTCAGCAGCAATGCCACCGCAGAGAATGACATCACGAAACCGAGCGCGATCATCGCGGGCCGCGCCTTGCCGGTCTGGCCTATCGATACCCCAAGCAGGATCGGCAGCATCGGCAGGGTGCAAGGGGCGGCGACGGTGGCGACACCGGCAAGCAGGGCAAGGGCAAGGCTGAGCATCGTCGTCCGTCCATCAGAGTCCCGGCGCGCCAAAGGGCGGTGCCGGGTACGCCTGATGTTCTTCGCGGGGAGGGTTTGGCCGTTACGGCGGGCCGGTCGCGACCCGCGTCACGTCTGTGTGAGGCGAGGCGCGCTCGGCTTCACGACGCCGCGCCAAATACAGAGCGACCCGGCTGGGGGGCATCCCGGCCGGGTCGTTGGAGGTTACTTGGGAGGTTAGAACGAAGAAGTATCGAAACCGGTTCAGTGAAATGGGGTTGGGGTTGCGTCGTTGGATATGGGTATAGAGATCGTGTTTTTCCGGGTGATGTCGTCGATTGTTTCAATTGTTTCGTCGCCTGAATTTTTCGGCTTCGTGGACAATTGCTCGAATCGCGTGATCTCCCGTTAAGATATTGAATTAGCTATCCTTTATGCGGCGACGCTATCCACGCCGGCGCCCCGCAGGAGGTCGGCGAGCTGCTTGCGGGCATAGAACATGCGGGTCTTCACCGTGCTCTGCGGGATACCGATGATCTCGCCGGCCTCCTCGACCGACTTCTCATGGTAGTAGACCAGATTGATGATCTCGCGGTGGGCCGGCGACAGCTTGGCCACGCAGGCGCGCAGGATCTCACTGGTGGTGGCGCGATCGAGCGAGGTCTCCGGCGTGTCGGCGCCGTCGGCGATCTCCAGCACGTCGTCCTGGTCGATGTCCTCATGCTTGCGCTGGCGCAGCGCGGTCAGCGCCTTGAAGCGGGCGATCGAGAGCAGCCAGGTCGAGACCTGCGAACGGCCCTCGAACTGGGCCGCGGTGCGCCAGACGTCCAGGAACACCTGGCTGACCAGGTCCTCGGCCATGGTGGTGTCGCGCACCATGCGGAGCACGAAGCGGTAGACCCGGACGTTATGACGGGCATAGAGCGTGTGCATCGAGGTGCGGTCATTCTTGGCGATACGCGCGAGCAGCGTTTCATCCGAGGTCGCGCGGGCAGCGTCGATATGCTTCGTGGCTGCAGCGTTGATGGCGATGACGTTCGGCATGACAGGCTCCCAGTTCGCCGTTGGGCGGCGGTTCGTTGGGAGAAACGTTAGTTAGCGCCCGTTTCCGGATGTCTGCGCGAAAAGCGGAAAATGGTTTCGTGACCGGGAGAATTGTTTCGTCGCCGGCCGGACGACGAAACATTCGGGATCAAAAAGCCAATAATTTCAATGTGTGGAAAATTCGAACGGCCGGATTCCCGCCCTCGGAACGAATCCGGCGGTCATGACTTCTGGCACTGTCGGGGCTTATTCGGCCGCCTGCAGCGAGGGCGCCGCCTTTTTCGGGGCAATCCAGAACGCATCGGGCCGTTCGAACAGGAAATTGGCCCGCGCCGCCAGTGCCAGCCGCCAGATCACGAGCGAGCCGGCGACGCCGACCGCGGTCACGATCAGCGAGATCAGGCCGATGTCGTGGATGATGCCGAAGCGCAGCAGAAGGGTGCGTGTCGCAGCCATCGGCAGGAAGAAGGCGAGATAGATCACGATCGAATGCTCGCCGCAGAAGCGCAGCAAGCCAAGCCAGTGCGCGCGCGCCAGCAGCGTGCCGGTCACGATGATCGCGCAAGCGCCGGCAAAGCCGAGTGCGAGCGAGACGACCGGCCATTCGCTTACCTCGAGCGCAACCAGGCCGCCATTGATCAGCGCCCAGAGCCCAAGCCCGAGCAGGGCCAACGCAGGCCGTGCCCGCGCGCGGTCCGACAGTGCGAACACGTAATCGGCGAGGACATAGCCCGTGTAGAAATAGACGAAGCGGGAGCAGAATTCGTCGATCACGGTCCAGCCGGTCGCGACATGCGCCGCTTCCAGCAGCGCCGCGATCAGCCAGATCACGAGCGGGGGGACATTGCGCGTGAGCTTGGTGACGACGAAGAAGATCGGCAGCAGATAGATGAACCACAGCGTGCCGAACGGCTCGATGAAGGACTCGAGGTATTGCAGCCCAACCTGGGCCCAGCCGGTCTCGGCGGCCAGCGACGGCGCCTTGAAGCCGAACTGGATCGTCACCCAGAGCACGTAGAAATAGGCGAAGTGCATCACCTTGCGGTCGAGATAGGTGCGCCAGTCGCGATCGATCACGACCGACAGGAACAGGCCCGAGATCAGGAAGAAGTCCGGCATCCGGAACGGCTTCGCGAACATCACGACATAATGCATGAAGCCGGTCTGCTCGGCGGCCTTCTCGACCCCCAGCACCGAATGCATCATCACGACCATGATGATGCAGATGCCCTTGGCATAGTCGACCCAATCGACGCGTCCGCCCGCGCGTGGGGCGGAACGATCTGTCGCAGCGGCTGTGCCGTTCGTGGTCATCTTTGTCCTGTTCCGGCGTGATCGGGCCTATCATCGGCCCGATCGGTTGCTTTCTCCTTTATTGATACAAGCGATGTGCCATCGAACCGGACCTTTTCGCGGGTTTCCCGTAGCCGGCGAATGGTCTAAGAGGCCCAAGAACCCAAAAGAATCCAAGAGGAATCCGAGACGGTTTGTTAACCATGGGACGCAGCCCGGCCCGAGCGCCGCTGCGGTGATGAGAATCCTTGCCGCGCCAATTCGATAGTCCGCTGCCGATCGACGCCGTGCTCGATGAGCTCGACCGCACGCTCGATCGTCACAACGCCGCAGTGCTGGTGGCGCCGCCGGGCGCCGGCAAGACCACGCGCGTGCCGCTCGCGTTGCTCGATGCACCCTGGGCGAGGGGCAAGAAGATCATCGTGCTGGAGCCGCGCCGCATCGCCGCGCGCGCCAGCGCCGAGCGGATGGCGAAGACGCTCGGCGAGCGTGCCGGCGAGACCGTCGGCTATCGCGTACGCTTCGGCTCGAAGGTGTCGCGCGCGACGCGGATCGAGGTCGTCACCGAAGGCATCTTCTCGCGCCGGATCCTCGACGATCCCGAGCTCAACGGCGTCGCCGCGGTGCTGTTCGACGAATTCCACGAGCGCTCGCTCGATGCCGATCTCGGGCTGGCGCTGGCGCGCGACGCGCAGACCGGCCTGCGCGAGGACCTGCGGATCCTCGTGATGTCGGCAACGCTCGACGGCGCACGCGTCGGAAAACTGCTCGGCGACGCGCCGGTGGTCGAAAGCGAGGGGCGCGCCTTTCCGGTCGAGACCCGTTACGTCGGCCGCAAGGTCGACGCGCCGCTGGAGCGGCAGATGGCCGAGACGATCGCGGCCGCGCTGCGCGCCGATGCCGGCTCGGTGCTCGCCTTCCTGCCGGGCGCCGCCGAGATCCGCCGCACCCAGACATTTTTGGCCGAGCGCGTGCACGACGCCGCGGTCGAGATCGTGCCACTGTTCGGCGCGCTCGATGCCGCCGTGCAGGATCGCGCCATCGCGCCGGCGCCGAAGGGCACCCGCAAGGTGGTGCTGGCGACCTCGATCGCCGAGACCTCGCTGACCATCGAGGGCGTGCGCATTGTGGTGGATTCCGGCCTGGCGCGGGTGCCGCGCTACGAGCCTGACATTGCATTGACGCGGCTCGAGACCGTACGGGCCTCGCGCGCGGCGGTCGACCAGCGGCGCGGCCGTGCCGGCCGTATCGAGCCCGGCGTCTGCTACCGGCTCTGGGACGAGCCGCAGACCGCGTCGCTGCCGGCCTACACCGCGCCCGAGATCCTCTCCGCCGATCTGTCCTCGCTGGTGCTCGATCTCGCGCAATGGGGCGTCAGCGATCCCGCGGGCCTTGCCTTCCTCGATTCGCCACCGGGGCCGGCGCTGAAGGAGGCCAAATCACTGCTGTCAGAGCTCGGGGCGCTCGACGGCGATGGCCGCATTACAGAAGAAGGACAGAGCCTGCGCGCGCTGGCGCTGCCGCCGCGGCTGGCGCGCATGATCGTGGATTCCGCCCGCTTCGGTATGGGCGAGGAGGCGGCCGAGATCGCCGCGGTTCTGACCGAGCGCGGGCTCGGCGGCGACAGTGTCGATCTCGACGTCCGGCTCGACCAGTTCCGCCGCGACCGTTCGCAGCGCGCATCGAGCGCCCGCAGCATGGCGGCGCGCTGGGCCGCGCAGGTGAAGGCGGCGGTCGGCGAAACGAGGGATCTCTCCACCGGCGTCATGCTGGCCTTCGCATTCCCGGATCGCGTCGCCAGGAACCGCGGCAATGGCAGCTTCGTGCTGGCCAATGGCCGCGGCGCCGCCGTCGAGCAGACCGCGGCGCTGGCGCGGCTGCCTTATATCGCGGTTGCCGAACTGACCGGCACGGCCGCGAGCGGCCGCATCCTGCTGGCGGCGCCGATCACCCAGGAGGAGATCGAGCAGCGCTTCGCCGACCAGATCGAGAACGTGGAAGAGGTGACGTTCGACCGCGGTGCGATGGCGCTGCGCGCCCGCCGCCGGCGTTCGCTGCACGCGATCACGCTGTCGGAGGCGCCGATGCCGCTGTCGCCGTCGGCCGAGACCGCGCGCGTCTTCGCCGACGGCCTGATCGCCGCCGGGCTCGACCGGTTGCCGTGGTCGAAGCACTCCAAGCAATGGCGCGACCGCGTCATGTTCCTGCGCAAGGCGGAGGACGAGAGCTGGCCCGATCTGTCGGACGCAGCGCTCGCCGTGCGTGCCGACGACTGGCTGGTGCCGGCGCTCTACGACAAGACCGCGCTGAAGGACCTGTCCGCCGGCGACCTGTCAGACGCGCTGATGGCGCTGCTGCCGTGGGAGTTGCGCGCGCGGCTCGATCGCGAGGCGCCGACCCATTTCGAGGCGCCGACCGGAACGCAGCTCGCGATCGATTACGAGGCCGAGCAGGGCCCGACCATCGCGGTGCGGCTGCAGGAGCTGTTCGGGCTCAACACCCATCCCTCGATTGCCAAGGGCGCGGTGCCGCTGGTGCTGGAACTGCTGTCGCCGGCACAGCGGCCGGTACAGGTGACGCGCGATCTGCCCGGTTTCTGGCGCGGCAGCTACGCTGCCGTCCGTTCCGACCTGCGCGGCCGCTATCCGCGCCATCCCTGGCCGGAAGATCCCGCCAGCGCGATGCCGACCAGGCGCGTGAAACCGCGCGGCACTTGACTCTCTGCGCAACCGCGCAGCGCTTGTTGCGCCCGAAGGTCACATTTCTCTCATTCTTCGTCCCGGCGAAGGCCGGGACCCATAACCACAAATGTCTCTTGTTGCGCGGTGTTGGAGCGACGAGTCCCCTCCACAACACCGGCCGCGGTGTATGGGTCCCGGCCTTCGCCGGGACGACACCGAGTCTGTCTTTTCCCGATCATGCTTGATCGGTTGCGCTGGCGAGCGCCGGCAAACGGTGGTTAGATTTGCGCGCTGGGATGGGATCACGGGCTCGCACTTGGGGAGGCCACCGTGGAGATCAAGAACGCATCGCCGTCGCTGTACAACGAAGATCTGGCGCCGGCCAGGGAACGCAACTGGGGCGCCTTCAGCATCTTCAACGTCTGGACCTCCGACGTCCACAGCCTCTGGGGCTATTATCTCGCCGCTAGCCTGTTCCTGCTCTGCGGCAGCTTCGTCAACTTCATCATCGCGATCGGCGCCGGCTCGCTGGTGATCTTCGTGCTGATGAGCCTGATCGGCAATGCCGGCGTGAGGACCGGCGTGCCCTATCCGGTGCTGGCGCGCGCCTCGTTCGGGGTTTGGGGCGCTAATATTCCGGCGCTGGTCCGCGCTGTCGTGGCTTGCTTCTGGTACGGCGCGCAGACCGCGGCGGCCTCGGGCGCGATCGTAGCGCTGCTCACCCGCATCGACAGCTTCAAGGCGTTTCATCAGTCGAGCCATATGCTCGGCCATTCCACGCTCGAGGTGATCTGCTTCGTCGTGATCTGGGCGCTGCAACTGCTGATCATCCAGCGCGGCATGGAAACGGTGCGGCGCTTCCAGGACTGGGCGGGTCCTGCGGTATGGTTGATGATGCTGATCCTTGCGATCTATCTCTGCATCGCGGCCGGCGGCATCTCGCTCACCGCGCCGATCCCGCAGGACGTGCTGCTGGAGAAGACCAAGGAGGCCGGCGTGCCCGGCGTGCCCGGCTCGTTCCCGGCGCTCTGCGCCGTCGCCGCGACCTGGATCACCTATTTCGCCGCGCTCTATCTCAACTTCTGCGACTTCTCGCGTTACGCTCCCGACGTCAACGCGCTGCGCAAGGGCAATATCTGGGGCCTGCCGGTCAATCTGATCCTGTTCTCGCTGGTTGCCGGCGTTACCACGATCGCGGCGTTCAACGTCTATCACGAGGTGCTGCTGCATCCCGACCAGATTTCGGCCAAGTTCGACAGCTGGTTCCTGGCGCTGCTCGCCGCGGTGACCTTCGCGGTGGCGACGCTCGGCATCAACGTGGTCGCCAATTTCGTCTCGCCGGCGTTCGATTTCTCCAACGTGTTTCCGCGGCACATCGACTTCAAGAAGGGCGGCTATATCGCGGCGCTGATCGCGCTCGCGCTTTATCCGTTCGCGCCCTGGGAGGGCAGCGCCGCCTCGTTTGTCGGGCTGATCGGCGCGACCATGGGGCCGATCTTCGGCGTCATGATGGTCGACTATTATCTGATCGCCAAAGGCCGTGTGAACGTGCCGGCGCTGTATCAGGAGAACGGCGAATATCGCTTCCAGAACGGCTGGAACGTCAGCGCGCTGATCGCCGCCGGCCTCGGCGCGCTGTTCTCGTCGGTGCTGCCGAACTTCACCTCGATCCTGCCGTCGTGGTGGGCGGTCTATGGCTGGTTCTTCGGTGTCGGAATCGCCGGCGCGGTCTATTACGCGCTGCGCGTTACGATGCCGAGCCCGGTCGCCAGGACGGCCTGAAAGACGGCCTGAAGGACGGCAAATTGCTGCCCGGGCAGGCGGCCGATGTCATTCGGCCGCTTCTCTGGGCTCGCATTAACGCTTCGCTCATCCTTTTCGCCAAAATGGCAGGCTCGTGCCGCCACCCTCGCTCGCGGCGAGGCGGGCGGCGTGGTGAAATTGCGTGTTCGGTTTTCCGAGTATGGTGTCATGCGTAACCTGATGATTTTCGCGGCAATCCTGATCGGGCTGGGCACCTTCATGGCTCAGATGGCCAGCAAGATGTCGCCCGCCGCCGCGACCACCACAAGGCAGACCGTCGCCCCAGCCGTCACGGTGGCGCAGGCCAGCGCCCGCACGTTCAGCATTGCGCCCGATCCTCGCGGTCATTTCGCGACCGACGGCCGGATCGACGGCCAGCGCATCAACTTCATGGTCGACACCGGCGCCTCGGTGGTTGCGCTGAACGAGGCCTCGGCCGCGCGCTTCGGCCTGCGTCCGGTGCCGGGCGATTACACCTCGCGCGTTACCACTGCGAACGGCACCATCAAGGCCGCACGCGCCCGCATCGCCATGATCGAGATCGGCGGCCTCACCGTGCGCGACGTCGACGCCCTGGTGCTGCCGGACGAGGCGCTGTCGGAAAACCTGCTCGGCCTGTCCTTCCTGTCGAAGCTGAAGCGCTTCGAATACGCCAACGGCAAATTGTTGCTGGAGCAATAAGTCATCCTCACGGGATAGCGTGCGACACACTCGCTGTCGTCCCGGCGAAGGCCGGGATCCATAACCACAGACCGTCTTTGGTGAGCAACGCCGGAACGACGGGTCCCGAACCCAACACCCGCTGCGGCGTATGGGTCCCGGCCTTCGCCGGGACGACGATTGCGGAGATCGCGGGCTCGAATCTGTCACCGTAATGCTGGGAAGGCCGGCGCGATCCGGCGTTCAACTCGCGGGATAGTTGCCGCCATTTCTGCCGTAATTGTTGGTCACCAGCCCCAGTCTCTGCTTTCGCCCGGCCCGCGCATTCGCTAAAGGCTGCGACGATGTCTTTCTGCATACGACCATAAGGCCGACCCATGTTTCCCAAGCCGAAATCCGCGCTGGTCCCGAACACCTATGCCTTCGAATCCGAGCCGATGGTGAAGCCGACCGGGTTTCGCGAGTACGACGCGCGCTGGCTGTTCAACAAGGAAATCAACCTGATGGGCGTGCAGGCGCTGGGCATGGGGCTCGGCGCGCTGATCGCGGAGCTCGGCGTCCGCCAAGAGATCGTCACCGGCCACGATTTTCGCGGCTATTCCGCCTCGATCAAATACGCGCTGATCTCGGGCCTGATGGCGGCGGGCTGCAAGGTGCACGACATCGGGCTCGCGGTGACGCCGATGGCCTACTTCGCGCAGTTCGATCTCGACGTGCCCTGCGTCGCCATGGTCACCGCCTCGCACAACGACAATGGCTGGACCGGCGTCAAGATGGGCGCCAACCGTCCGCTCACCTTCGGTCCCGACGAGATGTCGCGGCTGAAGGCAATCGTGCTCAACGCCGAATTCAACAACAAGGCCGGCGGCTCCTATCAATTCCACGAGAATTATCCGGCGCGCTACATCGCCGACCTCACCAGCCGGCCGAAGCTGAAGCGCAGGCTGAAGGTCGTCGCGGCCTGCGGCAACGGCACCGCGGGCGCGTTCGCGCCGCAGGTGCTGGAGGCGATCGGTTGCGATGTGATCCCGCTCGACACCGAGCTCGATCACACCTTCCCGAAATACAATCCGAATCCGGAAGACATGGAGATGCTGCACGCGATCCGCGACGCGGTGCTGGCGCACAAGGCCGATGTCGGCCTCGGCTTCGACGGCGACGGCGACCGCTGCGGCGTGGTCGACAACACCGGCGAGGAGATCTTCGCCGACAAGGTCGGCGTCATGCTGGCGCGCGACATGTCGGCGATCAACGCCAACGCGCAGTTCGTCGTCGACGTGAAGTCGACCGGGCTGTTCGTGACCGACCCCGTGCTGCAGAAGCAGGGTGCGAAGACGGTCTACTGGAAGACCGGACATTCCTACATGAAGCGGCGCACCAATGAGCTTGGCGCGCTCGCCGGTTTCGAGAAGTCGGGCCACTTCTTCTTCAACAAGCCGTTCGGTCGGGGTTATGACGACGGCCTGGTGTCGGCGATCGCGATCTGCGAAATGCTCGATCGCGCGCCCGGCAGGTCGATGGCCGACCTGAAGGACGCGCTGCCGAAGACCTGGTCGTCGCCGACCATGTCGCCGCATTGCGCCGACGAGGCGAAGTACGGCGTCGTCGACGCCGTCGTGAAGCACTTCGAGGCGTTGCAGCAGAACGGCGGGAAGGTCGCGGGCCAGAACATCCGCGACCTCGTCACCGTCAACGGCGTGCGCGTCACGGTCGAGGACGGCAGCTGGGGCCTGGTGCGCGCATCTTCGAACAAGCCGGAGCTCGTGGTCGTGGTGGAAAGCCCGGTCAGCGAGCGGCGCATGCACGACATGTTCGAGGCGATGGATGCCGTGCTGCGCACGCATCCCGAGGTCGGTGAGTACAATCAGAAGATTTGAGCTGGGTGCTCGCTGCGAAGAATGGTGTCATCACCCGCGGTGATTGAGCCGAGAGGCCGCGGCGTACTGGATCGCCCGGTCAAGCCGGGCGATGACAGCTCAGGAGATGGTGCTCACGCCGCCCGCAGCGAGGCCAGGAAGCGGTCGAGTTCGGTCTTCAGCCATTCCGATTGCGACGACAGGCCGTTCGCCGCATCGAGCAGCTGTGCGGTCGCGCTGCCGGCCTGTTCGGAGGCGCGGTTGACGTTGAGGATGCCCTTGTTGACGTCCCGCGTGCGATCGGCGGCCTGCTGCAAATTGCTGGAGATCTCGCGGGTCGCCGCGCCCTGCTGATTGACGGCGGCCGCGATCTCGCCCGAGACGTGGTCGATTTCCGCGATCGTGGCTCCGATGGTCCCGATCGCGCTGACGGCAGCACCCGTCGCGCTCTGGATATCCTGGATCTGGGCCGAAATCTCCTCGGTCGCCCTGGCGGTCTGGTTGGCCAGTGCCTTGACCTCGCTCGCGACCACGGCGAATCCGCGGCCATGCTCGCCGGCGCGCGCCGCTTCGATGGTTGCGTTCAGGGCGAGCAGATTGGTCTGGCTGGCGATACTCTGGATCAACGTCACCACCTCGCCGATCTTCTGCGTGCCGGCGGCAAGGCCTTCGACGACGCTGTTGGTGCGGCGTGCCTCGTCGGCGGCTTTGGCGGCGATGCGCGCCGAGCGCGTCACCTGCTCGGCGATGCTGTTGATCGAGGCCGTCAGCTCCTCGGTCGCGGACGCCACGGTTTCAACATTGCTCGACGCCAGCGTCGATGCGGAGGCGGCGGCCGTGGCCTGGCGAATGGTTTCGGCGTTGCTGCCGTTCATCGTTGTCGACAGGCCCTGCATCGCGCTCGCCGCCACCGCGACGGCCTCGACGACCTCGCCGATCTTGCGCTCGAAGCCGGCGGCGAGCTCGCGCCGCGCGGCATCGCGATCTTTTTTGGCTCGTTCGGCCTCGATGCGCTCGGCGTTGGCGCGCGCTTCGGCGGCACTGGCGGCCTCGGCCTCCGCCGCCTTTTGCGCCGCTCTCTCGAACAGTTCGGCAAGCGTGTGCGCGAGCCAGATCAACACGCCGGCCTCGATCAGCAGGATCACGGCGTGGAGAACGACGCGACCGAAATCGGCGCCGCCGGGATAGATCGCGGCCGGCAGGATGAAATTCAGCGTCAGGTGATGCAGGGCAACCGCCGCAGTGCCGGCGACGATCGGCCGATAGTCGCAATAGGCGACGAGGCACGCCAGCGCGGCGAAGAAGTACATGTGCATGTCGACCTGCCAGCGGTGGCCGGCGAACTGGTAGACCAGCATCGACACGCCGGCCATCAGGGCCACGGCAACGATCAGGCGCGTTGAAACGCCGTTCCCCGAGATGCGCCACGACAATGTCGCAGCCAGCGCCATCGCGACCATGAAGCCGGCCGGCATCAGCCAGTCGGTGTGCAGCGTCATGCCGACGATGACTGCGATCGGAACGTGCAGCCAGAGCACCACGAGCAGGATCTTGCTGGCCGTCTCGCGCAGGGCGGCCATGTCATCGCCTTCGAAGGTCATCCCCAGCCCCCAGATCGTCATCCGCCCCGAAGCAGCCGGCGATCGCCTGCGGATCCATGGTCAGCAAGGCGCCGGCCTCGTACAGCCGGCTCAGCCCGCCATTTGGGTCAGGCCGCACCACCAGCAGGGCCGGGATCGCGGTCATCCGAACGATCGACGCATCGGCGGATGCGGCGGCGATCAGCGCGCGCTCGGCGCGCCACCATGGCGGAAAGGCCACGGCCACCACGTCGCTGCCCGCCCGCACCTTTAGCGACAGCACTGCGACCGCGATCCAGCTCGCAATCAGCAATGCAGCCGCGCCCAGCCAGGCAGGCGGTCGTTTCGCTGGGATGATCTCCCCCGGCTCCATCGCAGCAGAATACCGCTGCCGCCGCTAACTTCAGGTAAATGCCGAACAGGCGAACTACCTGGGAGCGTATCGACGTCTCGTGCGGGGTGTGCGGCGGCGCTTACGCCGCGGGCACCGGCAGCGCCGTCACCGACTTGATCTTCTCCATCGCGAAGCGCGAGGTGACGTTCTTCAGCGGCACGGCACTGATCAGCTTCTTGTAGAACACGTCGTAGGCCTGCATGTCAGCGACCACGACGCGCAGCATGTAGTCGACATCACCGGCCATCCGGTAGAACTCCATCACCTCGGGCATGGCGCTGACCGCGTCGGCGAACTTGCGCAGCCAGGCTTCCGAATGGTCGGCGCTCTCGACCGAGACGAACACGGAAATCCCGAGCCCGATCTTGTTCTGGTCGACCAGCGCCACGCGGCGCAGGATCACGCCGTCGGCCTCCAGGCGCTGGATGCGCTTCCAGCACGGCGTCGACGACAGTCCGACCCGGTCGCCGATCTCGGCGACGGAGAGCGACGCATCCTCCTGCAACACGGTCAGAATCTTGCGATCGATCGCGTCGAGGCGGCGGCTGTTGTCATGAAGCTGAATGGCGACATCGGTCATAGAAGAAAGTTCCATATGAAGGTTCAATATCCCTCATATAGAGAAGAATCTTCCAAATCAAGCGATTCGTGGCGGCTCAGGCCGGCTTGGCGTCGGCGTGCTGACCCAAAAACTCTTCAACTTCAGTACGTTGCGGTGCGGCATAAGCACCCCCGAAGCGGGTGCATTTCAGCGCTGCAGCGGCGGAGGCGAAGCGCAGCGCGTCGCGCAGCGGCTGCTTCTCGGTGATGGCGAGGGCGAATGCCCCGTGGAAGACGTCGCCGGCCCCGAGCGTGTCGACGGTATGGACCGGGAAGGCCGGGGTCTCCTCGAGCTCGCCTTCCTCGTTGAGCCAGATCGTGCCCATCGGCCCGCGGGTGCCGGCCAGGAAGGACGGGGTGAGCTTGGCGAGCTTGTGCAGCGCCTGGCCGTCGTCGGTGACGTCGGCGGTCTCCTGCAGCGGCTCGCTGGAGAACACCAGATGGGAGGAGGCGGTGAGCAATCCCTCCCGCATCGACATCGCGCGGTCGACGTCGACCACCACCGGAATGCCGCGTTTGACCGCCTCGGCGCAAAGCTCGGTGCAGAACGGCGCGCAGCGGCTCTCGGTCAGGATCGCCGCGCAATCCTCCAGCAAGAGCTCGGTCGGCGGCAGCTTGACCTTCCAGAGCTCCGGATCGCGGAAGGTGACGATGGTGCGCTCGCCGCTGTCGTCGATCATGATCGCCGAGATCGGGGTGACCAGGTTCGGCATGTGGATGAGATGATTGGTCTCGATGCCTTCCTGGGCGAGCTTGTCGAAGATGTAGCGGCTCGAGGTCTCCTGCGAATCGCCCATCGGTCCGCAGATCGAAGCGCGCCCGCCCAGCCGGACGATGCCGATGGCGGCGTTCAGCGCATTGCCGCCGCAGATCTCGTCGAAATGCGTCGCGTTCTCCTTGGAGCCGCGCGCCGGGACGCTGACCCGAAAGGTCAGGTCGCGCACCGGCAGGCCGATGCAGAGGATGCGGGGCGGGACTTTCGGGGCGCCGTTCTGAAAATTCATGCGGGGATCCGTCGCAATGGTTCCGTTACTGCCAGAACTGTGTCCAGCTTTAATCGGCAGAACGATGTCCGGTTCCCGCTATTTGTCCAACGGGTTCTGGTGATGCACCCAGCGGCCGAGCAGATGATGGGCAATCGCGAACGGATGCGGGCCGGCGAGCCCGTCGGGATGCTGGCGCTTCAGCATCAGCGACGCCTCGGCATGGTCGAACCAGCGCGCATCCTCCAGCTCGGTGCGGTCGACCACGATGTCCTCGTTGGTCGCGCGCGCGGTGCAGCCGATCATCAGCGATGACGGATAGGGCCAGGGCTGCGTCATGTAGTAATTGACGTCGGTGCAGCGGATGCCGGACTCCTCGAAAATCTCGCGCCGCACGGCGTCCTCGATGGTCTCGGCGGCTTCCACGAAGCCGGCGAGGCAGGAATACATGCCGGGCATGAACTGCTTCTGCCGTCCCAGCAGCACCTTGTCGCCGTAGGTGACCAGCATGATCACGACCGGGTCGGTGCGCGGAAAGTGCTCGGCCTTGCAGCTCGGGCATTCGCGCTTCCAGCCGCCGTCCTTCATCGCCGTGCGGGTGCCGCAGTTCGCACAGAAGCCGTGGCGCTGATGCCAGGTTACCATCGATTTCGCCATCGCGATGGCCGAGAGCTGCTCGGGCGGCACCACGCCCTGCATCGCCATGCCGCGCAATTCGGTGATCGCGACGTCGGCGCGTCCGACCAGCTTCTCGGCCGCCTGCGGCGCGATCCCCATGCCGAAGATCGGCGCGGCGTCGCGCAGCCCGAGAAAGATCGTGCCGGGATTGGCGCCGTAGCTGCGGGCTTCCTCCAGAGAGAGCAGGGCGCGGGCCCCGCCGTCCTCCTGCTTCACGACCAGCGAGTCGCGATAGATCACATAGGCTCTAGCTTCGCGGTGGCCTTCCAGCGCGAACAGTTTTTCGTCGTTGGTGCGCAGATGCGCGGCGCGGTCCAGCACGTGGGTGACAAAGGCCGGCTGGCCGAGCGGAAAGGAATCGAATGCAGACATTGAATATCAACCCAACCAGATCTTGCGGCGAAGCGCGCTGATGAAATTCTGCACTTCCTCGGCGTCATGCGCCAGCGGCGGCATCACGCCCCAAACGGGACGCGGCCATGCAGCGTCGCTGGTGCGGCGCGCGATGACATGGACGTGGAGCTGCGGGACGAGGTTGCCGAGCGCGGCGACATTCAGCTTGTCGCACTTGGTAACCTCTTTCAGGGCCCGCGAGACGCGGGTGATTTCCGTCATCAGCTGCGCCTGCGCGACCTCGTCGAGGTCGATGATCTCGACCGCGCCGTCGCGCCGCGGCACCAGCAGCAGCCACGGATAATGCGCATCCTTGATGACGAGCACCTTGCACAGCGGCAGGTCGCCGATGTCGATGGTGTCTTTCTTGAGCTGCGAATGCAGCGACCAATTGGAGGCGGGCATGACGGGCAAATAATGCCTTTCCGTGTTCCCAGACAAGTCCCACAAAGCCAGCCTTACAAAGCCGGGTCAGGCCGCTTGCTTTCCGGCGGTTTTGGCCCCAAATAGGGACCGGGAGATTGGCGGTGGACGAGCCACTCGCCAACCGGGTCAGGTCCGGAAGGAAGCAGCCCTAACGAGGTCCGGATCGGGTCGCTCGTCAGTCTCCTACCTGTTTTTCCGAGCGAATCGCGCTGGAATGGCGGTCTCCGCGCCCGGCGCTCGATTTCGGCTCCTATCCGCACGCCGGCCGAAGAGACAATTCCCAAGTTGCGGATCGATGCATGAATGACGCTGGCGACCCCTCCCAACCGTCCGATGGCGCAGGCAAAGCAAGCCTTGACGGCGGTTTCGATCTCGGCGCCGCGCCCGACGCCGCCAAGCCCTACCGCGTTCTCGCCCGCAAATACCGCCCCTCCAGCTTCGAGGATCTGATCGGCCAGGAGGCCATGGTGCGCACCGTCTCGAACGCGTTCGAGACCGGGCGGATTCCGCAGGCCTGGATCCTCACCGGCGTCCGCGGGGTCGGCAAGACCACCACCGCCCGCATCCTCGCCCGCGCGCTGAACTACGCCAAGCCGGACGGCTCGGTGAACGGGCCGACCATCCACATGCCCGACCTCGGCATCCACTGCCAGGCGATCATGGAAAGCCGGCACATGGACGTGCTGGAGATGGACGCCGCCTCCCACACCGGCGTCGACGATGTCCGCCAGATCAATGACAGCGTGCGCTACGCGCCGGCCAGCGCGCGCTACAAGGTCTACATCATCGACGAAGTCCACATGCTGTCGACGGCGGCGTTCAACGCCTTCCTGAAGACGCTGGAGGAGCCGCCGGAGCACGCCAAGTTCGTGTTCGCCACCACCGAAATCCGCAAGGTTCCGATCACGGTGCTGTCGCGCTGCCAGCGCTTCGACCTGCGCCGCGTCGAAGCCGACGTGCTGATGAAGCATCTCGGCAATATCGCGACCAAGGAAGGCGTCGAGGTCGAGCCCGAGGCGCTCGGCATCATCGCGCGCGCGGCCGAGGGATCAGTGCGCGACTCGCTGTCGCTGTTCGACCAGGCGATCGCGCATGCCGCGGGCAATGTGAAGGCCGACGCGGTCAGGCAGATGCTCGGCCTCGCCGACCGCACCCGCGTGATCGATCTGTTCGATTCGCTGGCGCGCGGCGATCTCGCCGGCGCCTTCGCCGAATTCCGCGCGCAATATGACGTCGGCGCCGATCCGGTCGTGGTGCTCTCCGACCTTGCCGAGTTCGTCAATTTCGTCACCCGCGTGAAGGTCGTGCCGGGGACGGCAGACAATGTCGCGTTCGGCGAGACCGAGCGGGTGCGGGCGCGTGAATTCGCCGCCAAGCTGTCGATGCGGGTGCTGTCGCGGATGTGGCAGATGCTGCTCAAGGGCATCGCCGAGGTGCAGACCGCGACGCGCCCGGCCGCTGCCGCCGAGATGGTGCTGGTGCGGATCGCCTATGTCGCCGATCTGCCGACGCCGGATGAGGCGATCCGGATGATCGAGCAGAATGGCGGCGGCGCTGCGCCGGCGACGTCGGGATCCGCCGCCTCGCAACCGTCGCGCGGCACACCATCCTCGGCAATGCCTGCGATGTCATCCGCGCCGGTGCGCGCGCCGCAGGCCGCGCCGCGCGCCGATTTCGCCGCGCGCCCGCAGATGGCTGCGCCGGCCGCCGATGCCGCGCCGGCGCTCCGGATATCAAGCTTTCCGCAGCTGATCGCGCTCGCCGGCGAGAAGCGCGACATCATGATGAAGAGTGCGCTGGAGGCCGATGTGCGGCTGGTGCGCATCGAGGACGGCCAGCTCGAGATCGCCCTCGAGCCGAAGGCGCAGCGCGCGCTCGTCACCGATCTGTCGCGCAAGCTCGAACTATGGACCGGGCGGCGCTGGACCGTGATCATCTCCAACGAGGCCGGCCAGCCCACCGTGCGGTCGCAGAACGAATTGGCGCGCAGCGAGCATCAGCGCACTGCGGAAGCCGAT
Source organism: Bradyrhizobium ferriligni (assembly GCF_056837965.1). Classification (NCBI taxonomy): domain Bacteria; kingdom Pseudomonadati; phylum Pseudomonadota; class Alphaproteobacteria; order Hyphomicrobiales; family Nitrobacteraceae; genus Bradyrhizobium; species Bradyrhizobium ferriligni. The sequence goes on along the minus strand of NZ_JBXEJO010000097.1, from coordinate 5,975 downwards.
CCGCGCGTGCAGGAGGTGCTGGCGCGCTTCCCCGGCACCAAGGTGGTCGAGGTCCGCCGCCTTGCCGCCGAGGTTCCGGTTTCGGATGCCACCGGCGAAGATCCGATTGAAACTTCCGACAGCGACGACGATTGATATTTGGCGATAGGAACGCAGGCATGGCTGATTTTCTCGGCATGATGAAGCAGGCAGCGCAGCTGCAATCCAAGATGCAGGAGATGCAGGAGCAACTCGGCAATGTCGAGGTCGAAGGCATCTCCGGCGGCGGCTTGGTCGCGGTGCGCATGACCGCGAAGATGGAAGTGAAGGGCATCAAGATCGATCCGTCGCTGATGAAGCCGGAGGAACGCGAGGTGCTCGAGGATCTCCTGGTCACCGCGCATGGCGATGCCCGCCGCAAGGCCGAGACCGCGATGCAGGAGAAGATGATGGCGCTCACCGGCGGGCTCGGCCTGCCGCCGGGATTTGGTCCGACTTAAATGGCTGCAAGCGTTGCCGGCCCCGAGATTGAACGCCTGATCCAGTTGCTGGCGCGGCTGCCGGGCCTCGGGCCCCGTTCGGCGCGGCGCGCGGCGCTGCATCTGATCAAGAAGCGCGAAGTCCTGATGACGCCGCTGACCGCGGCGCTGCAGGTCGCGATCGACAAGATCCAGGTCTGCAAGACCTGCGGAAACATCGATACACAAAACCCCTGCACGGTGTGCACCGATCCGCGCCGCGATCCCTCGATCATCGTCGTGGTCGCCGACGTCGCCGATCTCTGGGCGCTGGAACGCGCCAATGCGACCAATGGCCGCTATCACGTGCTCGGCGCGACACTGTCGCCGCTCGACGGCGTCGGTCCGCAGGATCTCACCATCGATCAGCTGGTGGCGCGCGCGCATGCGCCCGAGGTCAGCGAGATCATCCTGGCGCTCAATGCGACGGTCGACGGCCAGACCACCGCGCATTACATCACCGACCTGTTGTCGGAGGCCAATGTGCGGGTGACGCGGCTGGCGCATGGCGTGCCGGTCGGCGGAGAGCTTGATTACCTCGATGAAGGTACGCTATCTGCAGCCATGCGGCAGCGGACGCTGTTCTAGCGCGCGATGCCGGCGCCGAGCACGGCGTCGGGCGCCAAGCGATCGGTCACAATCCGAAAAGATCGCACCGAAACAAAATGGTAGGGTGGATGCCGATTCGGGGACGGTCATTCACGCTCTGACGAATCAAGATACGGAACCACTGACAATGACGGCACACCGATTCGGCGTACGCTTGTTCGGCGTACGTTTGGGCTTTGCGCTTTTGGCGGCAACGTTCGCCGCGCCTTGCGCCATCGCACAGCAGGCCGACGCGCCGCGGAAGCCCGGCAAGATGATCCACGCCGGCGACGTGCTGTCGGGCGAACTCGGCGTCATGAAGGTGCGCGACGCGAAGAACCGCGGCAAGCGCGTCGCGACCTACCAGATCACCAGCGAGCCGCGCCGCCTGCCGCCGCCGAACGGTCTCTGCAATCTCGAGACCGGGCCGGAAACCTTCCAGCTCGTTCCAACCAACGATGCCCAGGCCGCGCTGCTCAAAGGCCTCTCCGGCAAGGAAATCTCGGTGAAGGTCGACGAGGTCGCCTGCGCCAAGGATGCCGGCGAGATGAGCGAAGCCATCGTCACCAAGTGGAGCGTGGTGGCGAAGTAAGGTCGTGCTTTGTAGCCCGGATGGGCCGCAGCGACGTTTCTTCGCCTTCCCCCTGCAAGGGGGAAGGTTGGGATGGGGGTCCGCCGCGAGCGACGCTGCGTGTGGAGAGACAAGATCCCCACCCGCTTTGCTCTGGCGAGCAAAGCGACCTCCCCTTTTCAAGGGGAGGTTTGAGAGACAGGAATCGTGCGGCCGATCCGTAGCCCGGATGGAGCGAAGCGAAATCCGGGACGGTCGTGCAAGCTGAGAAACTTCCCCGGATTGCGCTTCGCTTCATCCGGGCTACGGCGGCTGAGCTAGACCCTGACCGGCCCCAGCTCGTCGAAATGCCCGCGCCGCTGCAGCCAGGCGAGCAGGATCAGGCTCGGGATCGCGACCAGCACGCAGATCACGAAGAACATTTGCCAGCCGACGGCCTTGGCGACATAGCCGGCGCCCGATGACAGATAGGTGCGGCCGACCGCGGCGAGCGCCGTCAGCAGCGCGTACTGGGTCGCGGTGTGCAGCGGATTGCGGCACAGCGCCGACAAATAGGCCACGAAGATCACGGTGCCGATCGCGCTGGTGAAGTTCTCCGCAGTGATCGCCAGCGCGAGCGCCCATTGATCGACGCCGACATGCGCGAGCCAGGAGAATGAGAGATTGGCGATCGCCTGCAGCACGCCGCCGATCCACAGGCTGGTCGCGAGCGAATAGCGCCGCGCCACGAAGCCGCCGGCAAAGCCGCCAATCAGGGTCGCGGCGAGGCCGACGCCCTTCACGATCGCCGCGTAATCGACCTTGGAGAAGCCGATGTCGATCACGAACGGCGCGGTCATGGTGCCCGAAAACGCGTCGGTGAACTTGAACAGCACGACAAAGGCGAGCGCGGCGAAGGCATTCTTGCGGCTCAGGAACTCGGAGAACGCCCCGAGCGCCGCGTGCAACACGCGTTCCGCGGCGTTCTGTGCGTGCGTGGCCGCCTCCGCGCCCTTCGATTGCGCCGGCTCGGTCGCAGCCAGCGCGGTGACGATGCCGATCACGACCAGCGCGGCCATCACCACATAGCCCCACATCCACGCCGACGGACGCGCGAGGCCGGCGGACTCGAAGCCGCTGACGATGAACAGCGCGCCGGCGGTCGAGACCAGCATGCCGACGCGGTAGGCCGCGACATAGGACGCCATGCCGGCGGCCTGCTCGCTTTCAGGCAGGCTTTCGACTCGGAAGGCGTCGACCACGATGTCCTGCGTCGACGACGCGGTGGCGACCAGCAGCGCGGCGAATGCCGCGAACCACGGCGAGCGCGCCGGGTCGGCCATCGCCAGCACCAGGATCGCCACGATCAAGAGCAACTGTGAGAACAGCAGCCAGCCGCGGCGGCGGCCGAACATCTGCGTGAACAGCGGTACATGCAGCGCGTCGACCAGCGGCGCCCAGAGGAACTTCAGCGTGTAGGGCGTGCCGATCAGCGCCAGCAGCCCGATGGTGCCGAGATCGACCCCGGCCTCCTTCATCCAGACCTGCAGCGTCGAGCCCGACAGCGCCAGCGGCAGCCCCGAGGAGAAGCCCAGCAGCAGCACGATCAGCACCCGCGGCTGCAGATACACCGCAAAACTGTCGCGCCAGGAGGTGGCGGCGGGCTTTGGCTCCGGCTTTGCAGACGCGTCCGACGTCGCTTCAGGGGCTGTCATAGATGAGGTGTTACCAGATTCGGCCCCAAAAAGACTGTCATCGCCCGGCTTGACCGGGCGATCCAGTATCCCAGAGGTCTATCCGCCACCTGCGGCAATTTCCGGGTAAAGATCGATCCAGTCCGGATTGTCTTTTTCGATTAGGGAAATCTTCCAAGCGCGTCGCCATTTCTTCAGCCCCTTCTCGCGTCGGATCGCGTTCTCAGGATCATCGAACTGCTCGAAATAGACCAGCCTTACGACATCGTACTTTTCCGTGAAGCCTTCGACCAACTTCAACTTGTGCTGGCCGACGCGACGAATGAGGTCATTTGTCACACCGATGTAAAGCGTGCCGCCGATATGGCTGGCGAGGATGTAGACGTAGTAGCTGCGTGCCCCCATCTGCCGCCTCTGGGATACTGGATCGCCCGGTCAAGCCGGGCGATGACAGCTGATTAAGTGGTGGATCTGTGGTCAGCAACATCACTAGGTGCGGTCATAGAGAAGTTGTTGCCAGAATCAGCCCCAAAAAGACTGTCATCGCCCGGCCTGTGCGCAATTGCGCACATGGACCGGGCGATCCAGTATCCCAGAGGCCCATCCGCCACCTGCGGCAATTTCGGGATAAAGTCGGGCGATGACATCGATTGGGTGGCGCACGCCGGACAACTTCTAGAAACAACAATCACTCCCCCGCCTGCAGCTTGCGCGGGGCGGGGAACAGGTCGGAGGTGCTGGGCTTGACGAAGCGGGGGACCTCGATCGGGGTCTCGGACTTGCTGAAGTCGAGTTCCTCGATGCGGCCGGCGCGTTTCTCGATCTTGTCGGCGGAGATCAGGATCTGCCTGACGTCCTCGTTCACCTGGCCGAAATGAGTCTGCAGCTTGAGCACGCGCTCGCGCAGGCGGCCGAGGTCGTCGCCGAGATGCATCACCTCGTTGCGGATCTGGTCGGCGGCGTCGCGGATGCGGGCGTCCTTCAGAATCTGCTGCATCACCTGGATCGCCAGCATCAAGAGCGACGGCGACACCAGCACGACGCGGGCGCGATAGGCCTTCTGGATCACGTCGTCGAAGCCGTCATGGATCTCGGCATAGACCGATTCCGACGGCACGAACATCAGCGCGGTGTCCTGGGTCTCGCCCGGGATCAGGTACTTCTCCGCGATGTCGCTGACATGCTTCAGCACGTCGGCGCGCAGCCGCTGGCTGGCGAATTTGCGCTCCTCGTCGCTGCGCGCATCGTGCAGTGCGGTCATGGCCTCGAGCGGGAATTTCGCGTCGATGCAGAGCGGACGCTGGTCGGGCAGGAACACGACGCAGTCCGGCCGCTTGCCCGACGTCAGCGTGTACTGGAACTCGAACGAGCCCTTCGGCATGCCGTCCTGGACGATCGCCTCCATCCGCGCCTGGCCGAAGGCGCCGCGGGATTGCTTGTTGGCGAGCACGTCGCGCAGCGTCGTCACCTGGGTGGTGAGCTCGTTGAGGTTCTTGTGCGCGTGGTCGATGATGCCGAGCCGCTCGTGCAGCACGCGCAGTGAATCCATCGTGTTGCGGGTCGATTGCTCCATCGACTGGCCGACCCGGTGGGTCACCGAATCCAGCCGCTCGTTGACGGCCCGGGCCATCTCCGCCTGGCGGCCGGCCAGCGCCTGCGTCATCGCGTCCACGCGTCCGGAGGATTCGCTCTGGGCCCGCAGCATGTCGGCGAGCCGCTCCTCCAGCTCGTCGGCGCGGATGGCCTGGGCCATCGCGAGTTCCGCGCCGCGCCGGCTGGCGCGTGCGATCACCACCGCAATGGCGAGCAGCAGGATCAGCGCCAGCGCCCCAAGGCCGATCAATGCGTCGGAGACACGGACCGGAAGGTCGCCAATCGTGAGGAGAATCTCGTTCATGCCGGCAGTTGTAGCCGATTCGCGGCCCGACGCGAACGAAGAGGGAACGCTTATGGCAAATGCATTCCTGATTTTCCGGGTTAATGCGGGGTGAAGAAACGTGGTTAACGTTGTCCTAACGGGTTCCTGAGCGCATTGACCCCATGAAGTCAGCAGCTTAAATCGCCGCCATGGCATTAAGAGAAATTATCATCCTGCCGGACAAGCAGTTGCGGCTGGTGTCGAAACCGATCGAGAAGGTGACGCCGGAGATCCGCAAGCTGGCCGACGACATGCTCGAGACGATGTATGACGCGCCCGGCATCGGGCTCGCGGCGATCCAGGTCGCGCAGCCGCTGCGGCTGATCACCATGGACCTCGCCAAGCGCGACGAGAACGGCGAGACCACGGCCAAGCCGCGCGTCTTCATCAATCCGGAGATCATTGCGCGTTCGGAAGAGCTGTCGGTGTACGAAGAGGGTTGCCTGTCGATCCCCGAATATTACGAGGAGGTCGAGCGCCCGGCGCGGGTGCGCGTGCGATTCACCGATCTCGACGGCACGGTGCATGAGGAGGATGCGGAGGGGCTCTACGCCACCTGCATCCAGCACGAAATCGATCATCTCAACGGCGTGCTGTTCGTGGATTACCTGTCGAAACTGAAGCGCGACCGCGTGTTCAAGAAATTCGAGAAGGCCGCCAAGCGCGCGGCGGAGTAGGATCGCCATCGGCACTCGACTCCCTCTCCCGCTTGCGGGGGAGGGTTGGGG